>CAZQQD010000005.1:51589-59739 GCA_964595355.1 uncultured Ignavibacteriaceae bacterium
GGAGCAGGCACACCTCTGTTAAGAATAGCAAACCTAGATAATCTGTGGTTGTTAGCAGACATCTACGAATACGAATTACCAAAAATACAATTAGGATCGCCTGCTGATATTACATTTACGTTCCTGCCGGGAAAAACATTTAAGAGCAAAATTTCTTTTATCTACCCCACTCTTGATGATAAAACAAGGACCGTAAAAGTAAGGTTTGATATGCCGAATTATAATGGCCAGTTAAAGCCTTCGATGTTTGCAAATATTGTTATTAATGGAAAAAATCTTGGTGATTATCCCGTTATTCCAGAACAGGCTGTCCTTCGTACAGGACAAAAAGATATTGTAATTCTTGCCCTGGGCAACGGCAAATTCAAACCAGTTCAGGTTAAGCTTGGTGATTATTCAAATGGTTATTACCAGGTTCTTAACGGAATAAATGCCGGCAATACAATCGTAACTTCAGCGCAATTCCTGATCGATTCCGAAAGCAATCTTAGAGCCGCATTATCACAGTTCGGTGCCGAGAAAAAAGATACCACAACGAAAATGGATTCGGATAAATCAGGTCCTACGAAAGATATGGACAAGAAGGAAGACACTGAAATTAAAGATCCTAGAATCAGAAAAGGAGTTATTGACCTTTCTGCGATTGATAAAAACAAAGACGGGAAGCTTTTCGAAGATATTATGGATTGGAATGTTATTTCAGATAAACCTGGAGAATGCCCGATTTGTGGAATGACGTTAAAAGAATTCACAATTAAAGATGTTGAAAATAATTTAACCGAACACGGTTTTAAGTATAAAAAGTAGGCTTTTGAAACAGCTTTATGAATTACCTAATTGAAAATATGAACTGTCATTTCGAACCCGATTTATCAGGTGAGAAATCTTTAATCATAAAAAGATTTCTCAGTCATCCGTTAGCAAACGGATTCCTTCGAAATGACAAAGATAAGTTCAAAAAATTTTGGAGAAATTAAATGACAACAAATAATCCAGCAAAAGATGGAATAATAGCCAAGATAATTGAGTGGTCAATTAATAATAAAATATTAGTAATCATCTTAACTGCGGCATTGATATTCGGTGGTATCTGGGCAATAGAAAATACACCGGTCGACGCGATTCCTGATCTCAGTGATGTGCAGGTAATTATATTCACTAAATACCCAGGACAGGGTCCGCAGATAGTTGAGGACCAGGTAACTTACCCGCTCACATCCAAGATGCTTTCTGTTCCTTATGCGAAAGATGTGAGGGGTTATTCGTTCTTTGGATTTTCAATGGTCTACATAATTTTTGAGGACGGAACCGATCTCTACTGGGCTAGAAGCAGGGTGCTGGAATACTTGAGCTCGATGAGAAGCTCGCTGCCCGAAGGCGTTGCGCCTGAACTTGGTCCCGATGCAACTGGTTTGGGTTGGGTTTATCAGTATGCTTTAAAATCTAATAAAAGAAGTTTGCAGGAATTAAGATCAATTCAGGATTGGTTTTTAAAGTATGAGCTCTCCGCGATTCCCGGTGTATCCGAAGTTGCAAGCGTCGGCGGTTTCGTAAAACAATACCAGGTAAATGTAGACCCGACAAAGCTTGCTTCATATGGAATTCCATTGAGCAAAGTTAAGATGGCGATAAAGCAAAGCAATAACGATGTAGGTGGCCGTTTGATGGAAATGGGAGAAACCGAGTTTATGGTAAGAGGGCTCGGTTATATTAAAAGCGTTGATGATTTGAAAAATATTGCCATAGGGAAAAACCAAAGTACCGGCACACCGGTCTATTTAAAAGATGTCGCAAACATTGATATTGGTCCGGAATTAAGAAGAGGTCTCGCCGACTTAAATGGTGAAGGTGAAGTGGTTGGAGGAATAATAATCCAACGTTACGGTGAAAACGGATTGGCAGTTATTAATAAAGTGAAAAAACGTTTGAAAGAACTTCAGTCATCACTTCCACCTGATGTAAAGATAGTTCCGGTTTATGACAGAAGTGAATTAATCCACAAAGCTGTCGATAACCTTGGAGACAAACTGCTGGAAGAAGGATTAATTGTTGCAATAATAATTATCCTGTTCCTTCTTCACTTCCGGAGTTCACTTGTCGCAATTTTTACTCTGCCGACGGCCGTACTTGCAGCATTGCTAGTGATGAAATTCCAGGGATTGAATGCAAACATAATGTCGCTTGGCGGCATTGCAATTGCCATTGGTGCGATGGTAGATGCGGCGATAATTATGGTTGAAAATTCGCACTCACACATTATGCATAACCAGCTTTTACCAGAGGATAAACGAAGACCACACTGGGCTGTAATTCTTGAATCCTCAAAAGAGGTTGGTCCTTCAATCTTCTACTCGCTTCTTGTAATAACAGTTTCATTTATTCCTGTGTTCACACTTGAAGCACAGGAAGGTAGATTGTTCAAACCATTGGCTTTTACTAAAACTTATTCAATGGCCGCTGGCGCAATACTTGCGATTACAATAGTCCCTGTCCTGATGGGTTACTTTATTCGCGGTAAAATGAAAAAGGAAGAAGACAATCCGATTACAAGGTTTTTAATGAAAGTTTATCATCCTATCGTTGACTTTGTTCTGAAGAGAAGATGGTGGGTAATTATTCTTTCATTATTAATTGTTATCGCAAGCTATATACCATTTTCAAAGTTAGGTTCTGAATTTATGCCGCCGTTATACGAAGGCGATCTGCTTTATATGCCGACAACTCTGCCGGGAATTTCGATAACCAAGGCAAAAGAATTGTTACAACAAACAGATAAGATCATAAAAACATTTCCTGAAGTTAAAACTGTTTTCGGTAAAATTGGTCGTGCAGAAACTGCTACTGACCCGGCACCTCTATCTATGATCGAAACCACAATTCAATTAAAACCGGAAGATGAATGGCCGGAAGGAATGACAAGACAAAAGCTGGTTGACGAACTGGACAAAGCAGTTAAAATTCCGGGACTTACGAATGCATGGACGATGCCGATCAAAACAAGAATTGATATGCTTTCGACGGGAATTAAAACACCGGTAGGAATTAAGATTGCCGGTCCTGATCTAAGTGTGCTTCAGGATATCGGTAAAAGAATAGAAGAAGTTGCCAGAACAATACCGGGCACGCGCTCTGTTTACGCAGAAAGATCCGCCGGCGGGAATTACGTGGACTTCAACATTGACAGGAATGCAATTGCCAGATATGGACTCACAATTGCCGATGTTCAAAATGTATTTATGTCAGCAGTTGGCGGTATGAATGTTACTCAAACAGTGGAAGGGCTCGAACGTTACCCTGTAAATCTGCGTTACCAGCGAGACTACAGGGATAATTTAGAAGCATTGAAACGTGTACTTGTTCCGTTACCCGGCGGAGGAAATATTCCTCTCGAGGAACTCGGCAATGTAATTGTGCGCAAAGGTCCGCCGATGATCAAATCGGAAGATGCACGTCCGAATTCATGGGTATACATCGATATTGAAAATATTGACGTGGGAACTTATGTAAAAAATGCTCAGAAAGTAATTGCACAAAAAGTAAAACTTCCTCAGGGATATTCTTTAATATGGAGCGGACAGTATGAGTATATGGAAAGAGCTGCGAAGAAACTTGCGATGGTTCTTCCGCTTACTTTATTAATAGTTTTACTTCTGCTTTATTTCAACACAAAATCATTCATTAACACAGGCATAATCCTGCTGGCACTTCCGTTCTCATTAGTTGGAGCAGTATGGTATCTATATCTCGCTCACTTCAATCTGAGTGTTGCCGTGTGGGTCGGAATAATTGCGCTGCTTGGTGTGAGTGCTGAAATGGGTGTAGTAATGTTATTATATCTTGAAATAGCTTATGAAAATATGAAAAAACAGGGATTGCTTACTTCACTTGAAAAATTAAAAGAAGCAATCTTCCAGGGTGCTGTGAGAAGAATCAGACCGGTAGTGATGACGGTTACTGTTCTTCTGCTTGGACTGCTTCCAATTCTAATCGGGCATGGAGCCGGTTCTGATGTTATGAAAAGAATCGCAGCCCCGATGTTCGGTGGAATAATAACAGCGATGATCATTCAGTTAGCATTCTATCCTGCAATATTTTATGTGATAAAGAAAAAACAGGTACTAAAACTTATCAATCAAAATAATGAGGAGGGGAATTAAAATGAAAGAGATCAAAGCTTATATAAGACATGATAAAGCCGATATTGTAATTGAGAAGCTGGAAGAAGCCGGTGTAAAAGGTATGACTCTGCTGGATGCTAATGCTCTGGCAGAGTGGGCTGATCAGGAAGCATTCAGTTTTTCCATTGAATATGTACAGAAGTATTCAAAGGTTGTTAAAATTGAGCTTATCTGCAATGATGAGGATAGTGACAAATTATTAAAAGTAATTTCAAAATATGCTCACACGGGAAACAGTGGTGACGGTTGGATATTTGTTACACCTGTTGAAAAAGCAGTACGTATTAAAACTGGCCAAGTAAACGATTTTAAAAATTTATAATTAATAAAAAGGAGGAAAAAATGTTAAGCAATTTAATCAAAACCTCAGCTATCACTTTTGTTTTTGCTTTCATTATATCGGCTAAATCATTTGCACAGGAAAAAATGGATTCTACAATGAACCATAAGAATATGAAAATGCAAAATATGGAAGTGATGAAGGATTCTTCGCATAAAAAGACGGATAAAAAGAATTCAATCGTCCGTGAAGGAGTTATTGATCTTCAGTCAATTGATAAGAACAAAGACGGCAAAGTTTTCCAGGACATGATGGACTACAATGTAATTTCAGACAAACCGGGCAAATGCCCTCTTTGTGGAATGAAGTTAAAAGAGGTTTCATTAAAGAAGGCAAAGAATGCCCTTATCAAGAGCGGTTTCAAGGTAAAAGAATAATAACATTTTATACCTGTTAAAAGGAATAAATTGTTAATAAATCAAACACAAATTCTATAAAAGAAAAGTAAAAAACTGTAACGCTTAAAATGATTGTAATAGCTAAGTTAACTCCTGAAAGAAAAGGAGAAAAGAAAATGAAAAATAGAAAAATGCTAGTCGCTATTGTTTTAAGTTTGGGCTTAGTTCTATTATTAGGATTTAAGTTTTATAAAGCCGATAGCGCAAGGGATAATTCCGATGTTAATTATACGATGAATGACTCATCTCGAACAAACAACAGTGGCAGTATGATGGCTCGGGGAATGATGTCCGGAAGAATGATGGGGCGTGGTATGATGAGCAACGGAATGATGGGAAGTAACACGAGCAATTCAAATGGAAATGCCGGCTGGGTTGCACCTTCTTCTGTAAATAATTTAACCAATCCGATAAAGGATATAGTGAAGGCAAGCCGGGAAGGCAAAAACATTTTTGAAACTCAATGCTTTACCTGTCACGGTACTGATGGTAGAGGTGACGGCCCGGCTGCAGTCTCTCTAAATCCGAAACCAGCTAACCTGACATCTTCAAAAGTCCAGGGACAATCTGACGGTGCGATTTTCTGGAAAATTACAAACGGAAATGCACCGATGCCATCGTTTAAATATGCGCTATCTAAAACACAACGCTGGGCATTGGTTGATTACATAAGAACATTGGCTAAATGATTTAGGATTTAGCAAAGAATGGTTAACAATTATAAAGCAGCAGTGAAAGCTAATAAATTGAGAAAAAATCTATACTTCTCAATACAGAATAAGGCTAAGTAACAACATTACAAATTCACCGATAAAGATGGAATAGTTGTTTCTGTCGTAAATAAATACGGTATGCTGAAATCAAAATATGAAAAGAAATATAAAGTAAGTAGCTCTAAGATCTATTATAAATTATGATTGTTTGTTGGAAACAGCAAATGATTTAAAAAATCATTAAGACACTTTTTTACAGGAAATAAAATATGATAGGTGATATTTTAATTTTATTGGCAATACTTGCCGGACTTTTTACCATAACAATGTATTATTACACGTTAAATGGTTATTCAAATACACTTACTATGGCCCGGAAAGGTTTTTATACCATGACTACTATAGTTACCGCTGCAAGTTTATTTTTACTTTACCTGATCTTGTCACACCAATATCAATATAGTTATGTTTTTGAATACAGCAACAGCAACTTATCATTGGGACTATTGATTTCAACCTTTTATGCAGGTCAGGAAGGAAGCTTTTTGTTATGGCTTTTATTTACAGTGATAATAGGAACTTTTCTTATAAGATATCTTTCGAAAGATTCGAGACAAGAAGCATCCTTTATGATATTCTTCACATTAGTTGCGGTGTTCCTGGCAATACTAATAAGCCCATTATTGAAAAATCCTTTTACCTATCTATGGTCAGATACCAATTATATACCTGTAAAATATCTCAACCAGGGATCACTGACAATACCTGATATTCAAAATTTCATTTTTGCAAATAAAGGCGGTGAACAATTCATAAAGTTTGGTCCCCAGCTTAAAGCATTACTTTCTAATTTAAATATGCCTGTAGACAACTTTATAATTGCAGGCAAAGGGTTGAACCCATTACTGCAAAATTTCTGGATGCAGATTCATCCTCCGTTGTTATTTGTAGGCTTTGCAGTGTGTGCCGTTCCTTATTCATTTGCTATGTCTGCCATTGTAATGAATGAATACAAAAACTGGATCAGTAAATCGTTGCCTTGGGTAATAGCTTCAATGAGTGTGCTCGGCTTAGCATTAATGATTGGCGGTTACTGGGCTTACGGAGTACTTGGCTGGGGTGGATTCTGGGGATGGGATCCGGTTGAAAATTCAAGTCTGGTTCCCTGGATAATTGGAATTGCTTTAATTCATACTTTAATAATACAGAAAAATACACAGGGCGGAGAAAACAAAGGAAAATATATAAGAACGAATCTAGTCTTGTCCGTACTTACTTTTGTTTTTGTTATCTACAGCACATTCCTTACCCGAAGTGGAATTTTATCAGATGCTTCCGTTCACTCTTTTTCAGCACCCGGCAAGATTACTTACCTCTTTCTTCTCGCATTTATATTAACGTTTACAATCATAGGAATTGGCGGGGTAATTTTCCGCTGGAAATATTTAAGAAATGAAATTGACGATACAGTTAAAGAATCATTTTTCAGCAGGGAAAACGGATTGATCTATGGTACAGCGTTATTACTCGGCTCTGCATTAATAATTATTGTAGGAACTTCCGCCCCGATATTCGGAAGGTCGGTTGAAACTAGTTTTTATAATCAAATGAACTTGCCACTGGTTATCTTAATGGCCTTTCTGATAAGCATAACTCTTATTCTACGCTGGCGTTCAACTGAGACCGATACTATGCTGAAACAAATGGGATCGCATCTGTTAATTTCGGCCGCATTAACTTCCATTATTGCATTCATTGTCGGTATCAATACCATCGGGAATTTATTATTTACACTGGCTATTGCATTCACAATAGTTACAAACCTGAGCTACTTTACTAAAAATCTAAAAGTAAATCGTTTATTAACCGGTGGGCAGATAACTCACATTGGCTTTGCAGTATTTTTATTAGGTGTTTTAATATCAGGCAATTTTTCTAAAACTCAGGAGATAAAACTTCCTAAAGACCAAATCGTGGAAGCTTTAAATCATAAATTTGAATTTACTGGTTATCACCCGATTGATAACGGGAAAAAATATGCATTTAATGTCAATATAAGTGATAGCAAATCTTCCTGGAAAGCTGCTCCAATAATGTTCATATCAGAATACAACAATAGTCTTATGAGAGAGCCGGATATTCTAATGGGATTGAGCAAGGACTTTTATATATCTCCAACAGAATATGTTGATAACAATAAAACAGGTCCAAAAGAAGTTTTAACTATAGAAGCCAGCATAAAACCGAATATTAATTTGGTATGGCTTGGAATTATTATCATAACAATAGGTATGATAATATCTACATTAAGGCGAAAACGTGAAAATGAAATGTTAAAATCATAATACTACGAAGGAGGAAATTATGTATCACAATATGTTTTCAGGAGGTATGTGATTTGGCTGGATATTCCGGATAATAGATGGCATAAACGATGCCTCTGCTCTTGTCTCAGCTAATGTAGGAATCGCTATCTGCACTGGAAGCAATGCAGCGTTAGTAGGCAATAAATATTCTTTAG
>CAZQQD010000006.1:0-58766 GCA_964595355.1 uncultured Ignavibacteriaceae bacterium
TGGTAGAGGTATAGTAATTTAAATTTATAAATAATAAAAAGGAGACTCGGTTGTCGCCTTTATTGTGAGTGGGCAGAGACTCTGCAAAGCGGGATAACTCCATCAAACCCTGCACAAGGATTTTCTTTAAAAATAAAAAAGGCGACTCGGTAATCGCCTTTATTCAGGGTGGGCAGAGACGGAATCGAACCGCCGACACAAGGATTTTCAGTCCTTTGCTCTACCGACTGAGCTATCTGCCCGTAAAACCCTTTTGCATTACAATAAATTTCGAAATTTAAAAATATAGATTTTTATTATAATCTCAAAAGTTTCGGACATTAAAAAACCGGTCCTAACAATAAGACCGGTTTTAATAAATTATCAGACTATTTTCTTTTCTTTCAATATTGACTCAACAATAAGTGGACCGAGAGCAAAGACGGCAAATTATATATGTCCGCATTAAATGATAAATAACCACTTTCACCTAAGCTCTGGATATGTTCCACATACGCTCCAGCTACGCTTCAACAAGCCTTCAGACGGACTTAAAATGAGATATTCTCCGCAGGGTTGTTTAATCTAAACTGAGACAAAAATAGTGAAGGATACTATGAGTTAAATGTCCGGGAATAGCATACAAGGGAATCCAGGTGTGTTAAGCATATTCCGGCTTATAATCAGCAAGCTTCACGATTTTAATTTTACAATTGAAATCTGAGACAATACAGAACATAAAAAAACCGGCCTTAAGAATAAGACCGGCCTTAACATAAAAATAAATTATCAGATTATTTTCTTTTCTTTCAATATGGACTCAACAGTTACTGCCCCTATCTCCTGCAGTTCGTAACGAACTCTGGTACTAGGTTTGTTAATTTTCAGTATTCTACCGAGATCAATTGGTGTACCGATGACAACCGAATCACATTTTGTTTTGTTTATTGTAGTCTGCAGGTCTCTCATTTGTGCATCGCCATAACCCATTGCAGGCAGCAGTGTGCCAATCTTTGGATATTTTTTGTATGTCTCTGTAATTGATTTAACCGTGAAAGGCCTCGGATCAACTACTTCGGAAGCTCCGTAATTCCAGGCTGCAACCATTCCTGCACCGTACTGCATTTCGCCGTGCGTTAACGTTGGGCCATCCTCAATAACAAGGACTTTTTTCCCACGGATAACTTCAGGCTTGTCAACAAATATAGGAGAGGCTGCTTCAATTATTTTTGCATTGGGATTTATACTGTGAATATTGTTTCTTACTTCACTTATCTTCTGAGGTTCGGCAGAATCTATCTTATTTATTATAACTGCATCTGCTAACCTTACAGAAGTATTGCCAGGGTAATAATGTAATTCGTGTCCGGCCCTGTGCGGATCAGCAATAGCAAAAGTAACATCGGCTTGATAAAATGACATATCATTATTTCCGCCATCCCAGATGATTACATCGGCTTCTTTCTCGGCTTCTCTAAGTATCGCTTCGTAATCAACACCGGCATAAATAACGCTTCCCATCGCAATATGCGGTTCATATTCTTCCATTTCTTCAATTGTGCATTTTTGCTTTTTAAGATCTGAAATAGAAGCAAATCTTTGCACAGCTTGTTTAGCAAGATCGCCATACGGCATTGGATGTCTTATTGAAACAACTTTTTTCCCTGCATCTCTCAGGAGCCTTACAACTCTTCGGGATGTTTGTGATTTTCCGCTACCAGTTCTTACAGCAACTATTGAAATTACTGGTTTGCTGCTTTTTATCATTGTCTGATCTGCCCCAAGTAGTTTGAACGAAGCGCCTGCAGCATTAACTATTGAAGCCTTGGTCATAACATAATCAAACTTTACATCTGAATATGAAAAAACGACCTCATCGATTTTTAACTTTTTGATCAGCGATGTCAGATCTTTTTCATCATATATTTTAATGCCTTTGGGATAAAGTTTACCTGCTAAAACAGGCGGATAAATTCTCCCATGTATGTTAGGAATTTGTGTTGCGGTAAATGCAGCGACATTATATTTATCGTTATTACGATAGTAAACATTGAAATTATGGAAGTCTCTTCCTGCGGCACCCATAATTAACACATTGGTTTTTGACATAGTTGCCTCTATAATATTGTGATATATTAACTTATTTATTCTACGGTTACACTCTTTGCTAAATTTCGTGGTTGATCCACATTCAAACCTTTTTTAACTGCAATGTGATATGCAAGCAGTTGTAGTGGAATCACTGTTAATATCGGCATCAACATTCTTATTGTGCGCGGTACCTTAATAGAATAATCGACAAGACGATCAATATCGTCGTCATCTTCGCTGGCAATTGCTATTATCTTTCCATGCCTTGCTTTTGTCTCTTCTATGTTGCTTATGATCTTATCATAAGTGGAATCTTTTGGAGCAATAAATACAGCGGGCATATTATCATCTATAAGTGCAATAGGTCCGTGTTTCATTTCTGCTGCGGGATATCCTTCAGCGTGTATGTATGAAATTTCTTTCAGCTTTAAAGCTCCTTCAAGCGCAACCGGAAAATTATATCCTCGTCCAAGATAAAGGAAATTTTTCGCATCTTTAAATTTTTCCGCAATCGATTCAACCTGTTCATTTAATTTTAATATTTGTGAAATTTTATCAGGCAACGTTTGAAGTTCATCAGCTATCTTTATTCCATCAACCTTACTCATATCTCTTTTACGCGCAATCAGTAAAGTTATGAGAGCGAGGACAACGAGCTGTGATGTAAATGCCTTGGTTGAGGCTACCCCAATTTCAGGTCCTGCATGACAATAAACCCCGCCCTGAGTCTCGCGTGCTATTGAAGAACCAACTACATTACAAATTCCGAGATTGAGTGCACCACGAATCTTAGATTCCCTCAGAGCTGCGAGCGTATCAGCTGTTTCACCGCTTTGTGAAATAAATAAAATTGCATCATCTTTATTAATGATCGGATTTCTGTATCTGAACTCAGAAGCATATTCAACTTCAGTAGGAATACGTGCAAATTGCTCGAACATATATTCACCGACCAAGCCGGAATGCCAGGACGTTCCGCATGCTGAAATAATAATTCTATTCGCATTTGCCAATTGATCGGCAATTGTAATAAGGCCTCCTAATTTTGCAGTACCTTCTTCATGTAATATTCTTCCTCTAAATGAATTCCTGACAGATTCCGGCTGTTCCATAATTTCTTTGAGCATAAAATGCGGGTAGCCCCCTTTATCAAGTTCATCGATCGTCATACTTATTTCGTGAACTTCTTTTTCTATTTCAGTTTCGTCATCAATATGCTTTGTCACAAAATTATCCTTGGTGATTTCAATTACTTCACCATCTTCAAGATAAACCACCTGCTTTGTATGTGCTATGATCGCAGAAACATCAGAGGCTACAAAATTTTCCCCATTTCCAATTCCAAGAACAAGCGGAGAGCCTTTTCTTGCAACTATTAATTTATCCGGCTCTTTGGAATAAACTATTGCGAGTCCGTAGGTACCTTCAAGCTCTCTCAGTGAAGCACGAACAGCACTGAACAAATTATAATCTCGTTTAATAAAACTATCAATTAAATGAGGGATTACTTCTGAATCTGTGTTGGTAACAAATTTATAACCATATTTCTGCAGACCTTTCCGAAGAGTTTGATAATTTTCTATAATTCCATTATGAATTACAAAGATGCTTTTATCTTCATTAAAATGGGGATGTGCATTTACTTCATTCGGTATGCCGTGAGTTGCCCACCTGGTGTGTGCGATTCCAAGTTTGGAATAGAGATTAAGTTTCTCAACCTCTTTCTCCAGCACAGAAACTTTTCCCGGCTTTTTTATTACCTCAGAACGTCCATTATTAATTATTCCAATACCGGCAGAATCATAACCCCTATATTCCAGTCTCTTTAACCCGTTAATTAGAATAGGGACACAATTTTTATCACCAATATATCCTACAATTCCGCACATATTTCCTCTTTATAATAAATTCTTCCCTTTGACAGAAAAAGCTTTACAAAATTATCTATTTTTTTCAACTTTAGGAATACCTGATTCGACAAAAGTATTAAAAAACTATTTATTCAGTCTTTTCCTAAAATAATCTATTGTAATTTTCAATCCCTCTTCCCTGCTTATTTGAGGAGTCCAACGTAATACCCTTTGCGCTTTTGTAATATCAGGCTGACGTACTTTCGGATCATCTTCAGGTAACGGTTTGCACGATATTTTACTTTTTGAGCCGGTTAGCATTATAATTTCTTCAGCAAACTGCTTTATAGTAATTTCTTCCGGGTTACCGATATTAACAGGGTCAGTTTCATTTGACATTAACAGTTTAAAAATTCCATTAACAAGATCTGATACGTAACAAAAACTTCTGGTTTGTGACCCATCTCCAAATACGGTTAGATCTTCTCCACGCAAAGCCTGTCCTACAAAAGCAGGAAGTGCTCTTCCGTCATCAAGTCTCATCCTTGATCCGTAAGTATTAAAAATCCTGACTATCCTTGTATCAAGATTGTGATAACGATGATAAGCCATAGTGATTGCTTCAGCAAATCTTTTTGCTTCATCATAAACACCGCGTAAACCGATCGGGTTTACGTTGCCCCAATAATCCTCCCCTTGTGGATGAACATCCGGATCCCCGTAAATTTCCGAAGTTGATGCAAGCAACATTACTGCATTTTTTTCTTTTGCAAGTCCAAGTACTTTATGTGTGCCAAGTGATCCGACTTTTAGAGTCTGAATCGGAAGTTTTAAATAATCTATCGGACTGGCCGGCGAAGCAAAATGCAATATATAATCAACTTTACCGGGAATAAAAATATAATTTGTGATATCGTGCTTTATAAAATTAAAGTTTTCTTTACCGGCAAGGTGAGAAATATTTTCTGTGTCTCCCGTAATCAGGTTATCTATACAAATTACGTTATATCCCTCATTGACAAACTTATCGCATAAATGTGAACCAAGAAAACCCGCTCCCCCTGTAATCACAACATTTGATTTCGACAAATATCCTCCAAAGCTCTTTTAAATTTTCAGTGTTATTTTTCTTAATGATATCAGACTTACAAAAAGCCCGAGCAGTGGTCCGAGTAATAACATTCCCCCAATGAAATATCTTAACCTGAAATGAATTATATCATGTATCCGCAAATAATTACTGAAGTAATGAATAAAGACTAAAAATACGCCAAGAGAAATAATGCTTGCAAAAAAACCGATCAACACTCCATTTAAGACAATCGGCATTTTAATAGTAGATAATTTCGCACCGACAAGTTTCATCGTTTCGAGTTCTTCATATTTTGAAGTTGTAATCAATTTAACAGTGCTATAAACAAGATAGAGTGAAATAAAGAAGAGTACAGCAGTTACGATAAAAATATATTTTTTTATTTCTGTTAAATATTGCAGCATCTGATAAATAAATTCCTCCTGAAAAGAAACTTCATCGACGCCTTTTATCTTTGAGAAATCTGCAATTATTTTTTTTAAAGTCTCCTGTTGAACGAAATCAGTTTTAACTGTAACCATAAATGAAGCTGGAAGCGGATTGTAATCCAGAAGTTTCCTGAAATCTTCACCGGTTTCTTTTATAAAATTTTTCGCGGCTTTATCTTTATCTATATACTCAACAGACTTAACAAATTTTCTATTTGATAATTCTTTCCGGACTTTCGAGGTTTCAGACTTAGTAATGTTATCCTTCAAAAAGACATTAATGGTTACACTTTCTTTCAGATTATTCTGAAAAGTGTCGGACAACTGAATAATTATCACACAGGCTGCTATCAATAAAACTGAAATGCTTGTAGAAATCAACGAAAGGAAGAAAGAAGATTTAGCTCTTCCAATTAATTTTATTGATTCTTTAATCCAGAATATTACCATATTACTATAATATTTTTAGAAATTAGATTCATCGCGCCAGCTTATTATCTGCCATTTTTTTGAGGAGGGATCCTTTCTGAAATTCAAATTCACCCTGCCGTCAATCCTCACTACATCAGTTGGATTAAAAGTAATTGTAAGATTAAAACCTCTTACAATATTTGCATTCAAAGAATCCTGACTTGACAATATAATATTATTCCAGATCAAATCTAACCTTTGTGTGTTTCTGAACAAACCATAAGTTGTTTTCATTTCCTCATCTCTCCCCCAGGATACATCAAACCCCTGATCATAGTCCCGATATGTAAATGTAAAATCCTGGCTAAGTAATTGGCCATAAATGGTTGTATCCTGGAAGGTGTATGCGTACTGGAAATTCTGAAAAACACCATCGATAGTTGTAAGGTCAGAAAGAGCCGATCCGGAGGACGTTCCGCTTGTATCCAGCGCAGGGGCAAAAGGATTTTTGCATCCGACAAAAAGTATAAATGAAATAAAAAAATACTTTAAAGAATTACTAATAAAGCCTCCCTTTCAGATCACTCCAACTTGGTAAGCTGCTGTTTTTAGTATCCTGCCAGAAATAAATCACCCAGACTGCACGTGAATCCCGCACCATATTGAATCTTAATTCTCCCTGATAATTTGTTGGCAGGTCTGTAGTGATCGACGGAACGTTCAATGTATAAGATGCGCTGTAAACAAGACTATCTCCGAATGAGCTCGATGATATATTTGATAGATTTAATGTAATTGGAGAATTTACATCGACTTTTGTTTTTAAATTATTAAAATATTGTTCCTCATTCGAAATTCCCCAATTATCTGACAGAGCCGGAAATTGTGAAGCAGCCGAAGCTGAAGGAGAAAAAGAAAATTTTTGGGTTGTAAAAGTTATATTTGCAAATGAAGCGAGATAATTTTCCACACTTTTATCCTTCAATGAATTCTGGAGATTTTCTATCAGTATATCGGGTGTAACTGCAAGTTGATAATTTGACCTTGGTTGATTAGGAACTTCCGCATCTCTTACACTGAAAAGATCACAGCCGGATAAGAAAATCAGAGAAACTATTATATAAAAAAATTTCATTTTTGTGCAATAATAATAATCCTTTGCGAATTCATATCATCAAAATCTTCAGCACTGAACCCGCCAAAAATATTACTGACTTTAAAGCCCGCATCTTCAACCGCAGAAATCAGCTCTTTTTGACTAAACATTCTTACAGATTCCCTGAAGTGAATATTCTTTCCGTTTCTATTAATAAAAATATCCTTAATAACCCGATTATTCTCTATATGTCTCTTTTGAACCAAAGTACAATGTTCAAAATTATCTTTTGATTCTTTTACAAGATTATTCTCAAGGTATGTTTTATTAAAATAATCAAGAACAAAATAGCCGGAATTTTTCAAATACTTAAAAGCAATATCAAAGAGCCGCAGATTTTCCTTGTCATCTTCAAAATATCCAAAACTTGTAAACAGGTTTAAAACCAGATCGAATGTTTTATCTGTAGAAAAATTTCTTAAATCTGATTTGATAAAATCTATTTCAACATTGTTTTCTTCAGCAGTTCTTTTTGCTACACTAAGTAGCTTTTCACTCAGATCAACGGAAGTTACTTTAAAACCCTTCTGAGCAAAAAGTATAGAATGTCTTCCCGCTCCACATGCAAGATCAAGAACTTCGCCTTTTGGATTAATATTGATAAACTTTAAAATTAATTCTACCAGTTCCTTTGCTTCAGCATTGTTTCTGTCTCTGTAAACATCAATATACTCATCAGTATTAAACCATTCTTCAAACCATTCAGCCATTATAATTCGATTCTTCCTAATACGGCTCTGCCAATTGTGGCCTCATCAGCAAATTCAAGATCACCTCCAATCGGGAGTCCCCTGGCAATTCTTGAAACTTTGATCCCCAGTGGTTTAATTAATCTGGCAAGATAGAGTGCCGTAGTTTCTCCTTCAGTATCCGGGTTTATAGCCAGAATAATTTCGTTAATATCTTCATTCTCAAATCTTTTGAGAAGTTCTTTGATCTTAAGGGAGTCGGGTCCTATTCCAGTTAAAGGAGACAACACCCCGCCAAGTACGTGATAAAGGCCGTTATATTCGTGAGTTCGTTCAATCGCAATAACATCACTGGCTTCTTCAACAATACATATAAGGTTTTTGTCACGTTTCTCACTTTTACATATATCACATAGTTCTTTCTCGGAGATATTGAAACAACGTGAGCAGAATCTCAATTTCGTTTTCAATTCTTCAATGGCTTTAACAAGATTTGAAACTGAATCTTTATCGCTTTTTAAGATGTGTAACGCTAAACGCTGAGCGGTTTTCCTGCCAATGCTTGGCAGTTTGCTCAATTCTTCAATCGCTGCGAGTAGTGGTTCTGCTATTTGCAAAGTTACATCCCTGGGATGTTAAGTCCGGGAGGAAGCATTCCTTTTGTTACTTTTGCCATTTCTTCTTCGGCCATTTTGGCTGCGCTTTGCAGAGCTTTATTAACAGCCGCAACTACAAGGTCTTCCAGAATTTCTTTTTCTTCAGGATTGATTACCTGCTTATCAATTTCAACTGAAACAATTTCTTTATTTCCATTTGCTGTAGCTTTTATCATCCCTCCGCCAGCTTCTTCAGATACTGTTTTTCCACCAAGTTCGTTTTGTACTCTCTGCATCTCCTCCTGCATTTTCTGTACCTGTTTCATCATGCCCTGCATTCCACCTTTCATCAATTTCCTCCTGTTTTCAAAATATTGCCCTAAAAAAGCGCTTTTATTTTAATTTTTGTGCAAATATAATATATTCGATTGACTTTGTATAGCTAATTTTCATAATTTCCAACCTAAATTTTCTGCAGGGCAATTTTGATAAATAAATCTACCATTAAAAGCAGCAGTAATCGAAAAGAACTTCCTCTGGATGACCAAAATTACCTTCTTCTGGAATATCCTGATTATTTAACCAACGGGGGTACTAAGAAAGTAAAGGTCAAAGATCTGGGGATGAAATTTGCTTCTATAAACTCCTTTTTTATGGACTATTTAAAGGAATACCACATTCCGGCTGCTTTTATAAAAGCCCAGGATAAGAAATCCCTTAAGTTTATAATGCACGAAAGATTACCATTTATTGTAAAAATATTAAACCTGATCGATAAGAGGACAGCAAAAATTTTTTCAAAAAAGGAAGGCCACTCCCTTAAACTTCCTATTTTCGAATATCATTGCGGAACCGGTAGAGATACATTGGTTTCAGAAAGTCACCTCGTAGCATTTGATATGTGTTCAATTGAAGATTTAAAACTTATAAACCGTATCTGCTCAAAAGTAAATGCGGTATTAAAATCTTTTTTTGAAAGACGCGGAGAAATTCTCGCAGAAGTAAATTGTTTATTCGGTAAAAGTGAAAATAAAATTTACCTTGTAGATGACTTCACTCCCAAAAGCCTTAAAATCATGCCTCAAAATGGTGATAATAAATCGATCAGTCCTTATAAATTTGATACTCCTGCTACAATCCGAAAATACACTGATCATTTATTTAACGTGATGAGTTCGTAGAAATGTTTACAAAATACGGATATGCTACTCTTGGGATTATTTCCTTCGTCGCTCTTATTTTAATTTCACTCAGTTTTTTAATCCATAACGACATCCTTAAATATATTTTAATAATTCTGCCTCTATTATTTCTGATCTTTTCCCTGAATTTTTTCAGAGATCCTGAAAGAACGATACCTTCAAAAGAAAATGTTGTTGTCTCTCCAGCTGATGGTACTATTTTGTTCGTCAAAGAAGTTTTCAGCAATAAATATGTTAAAGGAAAAGCTCTCCAGATTTCAATTTTTATGTCGCCTCTAAATGTCCACGTAAACAGGATTCCTATTTCAGGCAAGATTGAATATCTAAAATACTTTCCCGGTAAATTTATAGCCGCTTTTGAAGATAAAGCCTCAGAGAAAAATGAGAGGTGTGAATTCGGAATTATGAGTAAATTTGGGAGAGTCTTTTTTACCCAGGTAGCAGGATTTGTGGCAAGAAGAATTGTTTACGAAATCAAAGAAGGTGATTCTGTATATATGGGAGAAAGATTCGGGATGATCAAGTTCGGAAGCCGGTCTGATGTTATTGTTCCGGCTGACTGGCTGGTAAAAGTCAAAAAAGATGATAGGGTTAAAGGAGGCGAAACGATTCTTTTTGAATATCCCAAAGAATAATGAAGAAACTTAGACCAACAACTTCTATTGTTCCGAACCTATTCACTTCTATGAATATGTTTTGCGGTTTTTTGTCGATTATAAATGCAAGCCAGGGAAAATTTATTTACGCCTCATGGCTGATTATTATTGCCGCAATTTTCGATGCTCTCGATGGAATTGTTGCCCGTATAACAAATAGTAGTAGTGCACTCGGCGTTGAACTCGATTCACTGTCTGATGTAGTAAGTTTCGGAGCTGCTCCGGCATATTTAATTTATGCAATTGAGTTATTTAAGCTGAATGCATTTGGTGTATTAATAAGTTCATTATTAATGATCGCCGGTGGATTCAGGCTGGCAAGATTTAATGTACAGCTTGTGGGATTCGATAAATCATTCTTCAAAGGTCTCCCCATTCCAACATCAGCTTTAACCATTGCAACTTTTGTCATAACATTTTATGTAAGCAAGACAGGGTTCTCAGAAGTTGCATCTGATTCTGTTATGCCTCTTGTCTTTGTGCTTTCATACCTGATGATCAGCAGGATAAAATACGATACCATGCCTAAATTTTCGTTGAACGAAATAAAAAAACGACTATTCCTTATTATCATTATTATAGCCGGAATAGTTGTGCTTCTAATAACTTCAGGAAAGGCCCTCTTCTATATCTTTGTTTTATACATTCTATTTGGTATTTTTCGTCATATATTTTACAGTTTATCAAAGAAAAGCTGATCCCGTTCCTTTAACCTCTATTAAATTAAAACTTAGGTGATATTTTGTTTAAAGCAAAAGTATTAATTAAAAGAAGACCTTCAATTCTGGATCCACAAGGTAAAGCAGTAGAAAAAGGTGCTGAACATCTGGGCATAAAAAATATTCGTGACACCCGCATTGGTAAGTATATTGAATTTATAGTAGAGACAGATAATAAAACTGCGGCAGAAAAAGAAGTAAAAGATTATTGCAGCAAACTTCTTTCAAATCCGATTATGGAAGATTTTGAATTTACGCTATCTGAATGGACTCCTTCGGAGGAAAAGTCTAATGCCTGATAGAACAAAATCCCCTGTTAAGAGCAAACCAAAATTTGGAGTAGTCGTTTTTCCGGGATCAAACTGTGACTACGATGCATTTTATGTATTAAAAAAAGTATTAGGCTACGAGGTCAATTTTCTGTGGCATAAAGAAACAGATTTGAAAAATTCTGATGTAATAATTCTCCCGGGGGGCTTTTCATATGGCGATTACTTAAGAACCGGAGCCATCGCAAGGTTTTCTCCGATTATGAATCCTGTAATAGATTTTGCAGAAAATGGTGGCTTTATTATGGGAATTTGCAACGGATTCCAAATATTACTCGAGTCTCATTTGTTGCCGGGAGTAATGTTGCAAAATAATTCTCTACAATTTGTATGCAAAGATGTGTATCTTTCTATCGAAAATTACGATTCGCCTTTTACCAAAGGAATTGAATCTAGTAAAGTTCTTAAAATTCCAGTTGCACATGGTGATGGAAACTACTTTGCCGATGAAGCAACCTTGAAGTTGTTAACCGAAAATAATCAGATTATTTTCAAATATACTTCGCCGAGCGGTCAGATTAAGGATGAATTTAATCCCAATGGGTCAATTTTGAACATTGCCGGAATTATTAATAAAAGAGGGAATATACTGGGGATGATGCCGCATCCGGAAAGAGCTTCCGATCCTGTTCTTGGAAAGACCGACGGCGGAATGATCTTTAATTCGATCGGCAAATATTTTTTAAATTAAAGGACAACAATAATGTTTGGGAATATTGGTTTTACGGAAATATTAATAATTTTTCTGATCTTACTGGTACTATTTGGAGCAAAAAAACTTCCTGACCTTGCACAGGGTTTAGGGAAAGGAATCCGCGAATTTAAGAAAGCAGTTAAGGACGTAGGAGACGATGTAAAGAAGGAAGACACTGATAAAAAGAACGATAATAAGGGATAGATAATTTGAAATTGAAACTTTCAGAACGGATTAAATGTTTATGATAGATAATAATATTTATAAAGGATAAGAAAATGTTTGATAATATAGGCGGCGGTGAAATACTTATAATTTTATTAGTATTTCTTATTTTCTTCGGCGCCAAAAAAATACCTGACCTTGCTCAGGGACTGGGAAAAGGGATAAGAGAATTTAAGAAAGCTGTCAGAGATGTTCAGGAAGACATTTCGGTAAGCGACAAAGACGATAAACAGATAAAAAAATAATTCCGTTTTTCTCACCATTTTAACAGCTTCTTTTTTAATTAAAGGAAGCTGTTTATATTTTGATCAAAAATAATTTGAGAAGGATATCCTTTGCTGTCTTATTCCAACCATTTTGAAAAAATAGATAAGATAAAAGCAGGTAAGCTTTCCCTCAAAGAAAATGTGGAATTTTTTCTCAACAGGATTGAAGAACAAAAAGATCTGAATGCTTTTAATTTTGTTTTTGATAAAGATGCAAGAAAAGATGCTGGAAGGATTGAAGAGAAGATCAAAAAAGGAAATGCCGGAAAACTTGCTGGGATGGTAATTGGAATTAAAGATGTTCTCTCAATAAAAGACAAACCGACAACCTGTTCGTCAAATATTCTTAAGTATTTCACTTCTGTTTACACAGCCACGGCAGTTCAAAAATTAATTGATGAAGATGCAATAATAATAGGCAAAACCAATTGCGATGAATTTGCAATGGGTTCGTCAAATGAAAATTCTGCTTTCGGGCCTGTTTTGAATCTATTTGATAAAGAAAGAGTTCCGGGCGGATCGAGTGGTGGATCAGCTGTGGCAGTAGCGGCAAGTCTTTGTGATACTGCACTCGGAACCGATACCGGCGGATCAATAAGACAGCCGGCATCTTTCTGCGGAGTTTATGGTTTTAAACCCACATATAGCAGAATTTCAAGATACGGATTGACAGCTTTTGCATCTTCATTTGATACGGTTGGTGCATTCGGAAGAAACACAACTGATATTTCTATGCTGGTTGAAATTATGTCCGGCAAAGATGAAAAAGATTCAACTTCATCCGATATTAAAATTTCGGAGATTAGTAATAAACTAAATTCCGGAAATAAGAAATTCAAAATAGGAATTGCAAAAGAATATTTTGGCGAAGGTTTAAATGAAGAAGTAAAAAAAGAAAATGAAGAACTTATTGAGAAATTAAAAGGGAAAGGCTTTGAAATTATAGATGTCACTCTCCCCCACTCGGAATACGCGATCGCGACTTATTACATTTTAACAACAGCAGAAGCATCTTCAAACCTTGCAAGGTATGATGGCGCAAGATACGGCCAAAGAACGAAAGAGAAACTTCCTTTGCAGGAAATGTACAAAGCCTCTCGCTCAGAGGGATTCGGCAGCGAAGTGAAAAGAAGAATTATGCTTGGTACGTACGTTCTTTCACACGGCTATTACGATGCATATTATATAAAAGCACAAAAAGTAAGAAGACAAATCAAAAATGATTTTGACAATGCATTCAAAAAAGTAGATTTAATTTTAACTCCGACCACGCCAACTACAGCCTTTAAATTAGGAGAAAAGCTTAGCGATCCCCTCCAAATGTATCTGAACGATATTTACACAACTTCAGCAAATCTCGCCGGTATACCCGGAATAAATATCCCGATTGGTAAAGATTCAAACGGATTGCCAATCGGGGTCCAACTTCTTGCAAACCAGTTCGATGAACTTTCCCTTTTGCAGATGAGTTATTTTATTGAGAAGAATATATTGAAGTAACTATATTAAGTTTCAACAGGGATATAGAAATAGCCCAAATTCCTTCCAAAATACCTATAAAATTAACTCTCAATTACCTATATTTAACGATTGAATTTTTCTAAAAAACAGAAGATCAGGAAAAACAATGAGCATACTTGTAGATAAAAAGACACGACTCGTGGTTCAGGGAATCACAGGCGGAGAAGGATCATTTCACACAGAACAAATGATCGCTTACGGAACTAAGGTGGTTGCAGGAGTTACGCCGGGAAAAGGCGGAACCGATTTTTCAGGAATTCCTGTTTACAACACAGTTGAAGATGCAGTTAAAGCACAGAAAGCAAATACATCGGTAATATTTGTTCCACCTGCTTTTGCAGCCGACGCAATTCTGGAAGCAGCAAATGCAGGAATAAAAGTTATCGTCTGCATAACTGAAGGAATACCGGCAGCTGATATGCTGAAGGTTTACAATTCAATAAAAGGTAAAGGAGTCATTCTCGTCGGTCCAAACTGTCCGGGAGTTATTTCTCCGGGACAGGCAAAGGTCGGAATTATGCCGGGTTTCATTCACAAAAAAGGAAGAATCGGTGTTATTTCAAGAAGCGGAACATTGACTTATGAAGCAGTAAAACAATTAACTGACGTAGGACTTGGTCAGTCAACTTGCGTAGGCATCGGCGGTGATCCGATTATCGGATCGCGTTTCATCGATATTATAAAATTATTCAATGAAGATAAAAACACCGACGGAATTGTAATGATCGGTGAGATTGGCGGATCGGCAGAGGAAGAAGCTGCTGAATTCATAAAAAAGAATGTAAAAAAACCTGTGGTTGGTTTTATTGCAGGAAGAACGGCACCTCCCGGAAGAAGAATGGGACACGCAGGTGCAATTATTTCTGGTGGGAAAGGAACCGCAGTTGAAAAGATGAAAGCTATGAAACGTGCTGGAATAAAAGTGGTTGATAGTCCTGCCGAAATGGGATCGACAATGTTAAAAGCTTTAAAAGGTGCTTCAAAGAAAAAGACAACCGGGAAACCTGTAAAGAAAAGAGCGAGCAGAAAAACAGTTAAGAAATCGACGCGCCCGGTTAAGAAAAGATAATCTATTATTTCAAAATAAGGAGTAAAAGTTGAGCAACAGAACATTAGCGATAATTAAACCTGATGCTGTTAAAAAAAATTATATCGGACAGATCATTTCAAAAATAACTGAAGCCGGATTTAGAATTAAAGGAATTAAAATGACGAGGCTGACTAAAGATTCAGCGGGCGGATTTTATGAAGTACATAAAGGTAAACCGTTTTATGATGAACTTGTTGCATTTATGTCATCCGGTCCCTGTGTTCCTCTTGCACTCGAAAAGGATAATGCAGTTACTGATTTCAGAAAATTAATCGGTGCAACCGATCCGGCAAAAGCCGATGAAGGAACTATCAGAAAATTGTATGCTTCAAGTCTGGGAGAGAATGCAATTCACGGATCTGACTCTGACGAAAATGCTGCAATCGAAATAGCTCATTTCTTTTCAAGAAAAGAGCTGCTCGAAAATTACTGTATATAATTATTTGAAAAATAATTTATAAAATTAAATGGTCGTCCGTCAAAAAACGGATGACCTTTCTTTTTTATATGAAATTATACTCTCACATATTCTTATTATCTCTTTTCTTCGCAGCAATTTCCTGTTCACAAACTAAAAAATTAGAAACAGGTGCTGATCGGCTGATCCCGGAATATTTGTCTGTTTTAAAAAATAAAAGAATCGGGCTTGTAACAAATTCAACCGGGGTACTTTCGAATGGCACACCTCTTTATAAAGAATTGCTAAATAATGGCTTAAAGGTTACACCAATTTTTGCCCCGGAACATGGCTTTGGAATTAACGTATCCGCAGGAAATGATGTAGACAATTCAACGATTGCACAGGATTCAATAAAAGTCTATTCCCTTTATGGAACAATTAAGAAGCCGACAAAGGAAATGTTAAAAAACGTGGATGTTTTAATTTATGATATTCAGGATCTGGGGACACGATTTTACACATACATTTCCACATTATATTATGTATTACAGGCAGCTGCTGAAAATAATATACCTGTCTATGTTCTTGATAGACCGGATCCTTTAAACGGAACTACAATCGATGGCCCGGTTTTAAAAGATGGTCAAAAATCATTTGTCGGAATTGCTCCACTGCCCGTTCAATATGGAATGACTCCCGGTGAACTGGCTTTATATTTTTCGGGTGAAGGGTTGCTCGGAAATAATTTAAAGGCAGCTATAACAGTTGTTAAAATGAAAAACTGGAGCAGGAAATCATATTTCGATAATTATTATAATAAATGGACCAAAACATCGCCCAATATTCCTGATTTTGAAACTGCATTAATATATCCCGGAACTTGTTTTATGGAAGGGACAAATATTTCCGAAGGACGCGGAACCCATAAACCATTTCTTACAATCGGCGCACCGTTTATTAATTCGCAGGATTTGATAAATAAATTAAAAGAAATCGGTACTGAAGGCATAGCTCTTAATCCGATTCAATTTACACCTGTCTCAATTCCCGGAATGTCTGAAAATCCTAAATATAAAAGTGAAAAATGCTACGGCATTTCTATAAAAATAAGTGACAGGAATAATTTTAAATCGGTGGAATTTGGAATTAAATTAGTATATGCATTGAGAGAATTATATCCCCAAAAATTTAAAATGAACGATTATTTTGATAAACTTACGGGCGACGTTTCTGTTCGTAATGAGATTATGGAAGGGACAAAACCAAATAAAATAATCAGGTCCTGGGGAAAAGACCTTGAAAAATTTAATGAAATCAGGAAAAAATATTTACTCTATTAAAAAGGAAACAAGATGAAATATCTATCAGCAATAATTCTTTTATTCTTATTATTAGTGGGTTGCGGTAAAAAATCAGAACAACCTGCTAAAAATGATACAAACAAATACCAGGTTGATACAAGTGATATAAAAGCAACACCAATTGACGCTAAGGATGAAACTTTTTCGCTTGAGTATAAATTTCCGAAAGGTAAATCTTATAGTTACAGGCTAACTACTATTACACACGATGTTCAAACAATAAAAACAGATACGACTTTACAAAGCGATGTTACACAAAATATTACTTACTTAATCGGTCTTACACCAGTTTCTGTAGATAAAGACGGGGTGATAGAATTTAACCTCATATTTAACTCTGTAAAACTTAATGCAAACGCAAACGGAAGAGAATTTAATTTTGAATCTTCCACTGCTACAGATTCTGCAGAAATTAATAAGTATGCAGAGTATAAAGCACTGACAGGCTCGGATATGGGAGTAAGAGTTACTAAAAAAGGTGAAATACTAGAAATATTCCGTACTGATAAAATTGTAAATAATTTTTTGACAATAAAAGGTTATGCGGATTCTGTTAATACTGCACAAAGAGAACGGCTCAGAGAAAATATGGTACAGGGCGCTATTAAACCTTTGCTTTACCAGGTTTTCAGAAAAACTGTAGATCACCCTATGGCTGTTGATTCCGCCTGGACCGTCAAACAGCCACCTTCACAATTAATGGTTTTCAAAATACAAAGTACAAATACTTACAAGGTTACAGGTCTTCAAAAATTAGGTGACGATAAATTAGCTGTAATTGAAGGTGGATTGAAGACGGATATTTCCGGTAAAAATAAGGTAAGTCAACAGGGGGTGGATTATACTTTCAAAAAACCTGTGACCTCAGCGGGAGGAAAATTTTACTTTAATCTTAGTGACGGCTGTATTCAAAAGGCAAAAACACATACAAGAGTCGATATTAATTTTGATATGAAAGCTAAAACCCAGAGAGGTTCTAAAGAAGAGGTTATAACAAATAATTACATATTGGAAAGATTATAAACAAAATCTAACTTAGTGTTCTTAGTGCCTCAGTGGTTTTTCACCATTCCGGCACTAAGATTTTATTTCTCTCACAACAACCTTGCTTCCCTCAACTCTCAGGACTTTCAACCTGCTTCCCTGGTGTACGTAATCCCCATCAGCAACAACATCAATTTTTTCACCGTCAAAGTCTGCCATTCCTGCCGGACGCAATGTTGTCAAAGCTTTCCCCTCCTTACCTATCAATTCACTTAATGATTTTGAAGAAACAAAGCCCTTATCTGCATTCTCTTCAGTGGAAAGAACAAGTCTGCTAAATACATTTGATTTAGGCAAAAATTTAGCAAGTATAATTAATAAAACGATAGCAGCTATAAGAGCAGAGGCAAGTTGAATAATTGCAATTGAAACCTGGTGCATATCAACAAACGGTAGCGATCCGCCAATGAGCGCAAGGAAAAGTGAAGCAATTACAAAAATAATTCCAAGAATTCCGGCAACACCGAAACCCGGAATTACAAAAATTTCAAGCAATAATAAAATTATACCTACAACAAACAGAATTATATCGAGAACAGAAGCAAGGTCAAGAATGTATGACGACCCGAAGAAAAGCAGTAATGCTACAATTCCAGCAATACCGGGGAAACCAAATCCAGGGTGCTTAATTTCGGCAAATAATCCAAACACACCGATCATAATTAATATGGAAGATATAATAGGGTTGTGCAGAAACTTTACTACATCTTCAGCCCAGTTAGTTCGCACGTCTATTACCTGTCCGGATAAGTTAAATGCTTTAATAACATCATCGAGATTATTTACTAGCGTATCTGCAATTCCATATTTCAATGCCTCGTCAGTTGTTAGGGTGACAAGCTGTGTGCTGTCTACAAGTCCCGGCACCACAATCCTTTCATCAACCATACCCTGGCAGATGTTAACGGGTCTGCCGTTTTTCTCTGCTACGCTTCTCATTTGTCCGCGCATAAATGATTGATATTTCTCACCTACTTTTTGTCCCTGTGCATCGACAACAGTAGCAGCACCAATAGTGCCGGCAGGAACGATAGCAATTTTTTTGTTTGCGAGAGCAATAAAAGCTCCGGCCGAAATTGCACGATGATCGATATATGCAATCGTTAGCACTTTGCTAGAAGTTATGGCGTCCACAATCTGAACCGCGGCATCTACTCTGCCGCCGAGAGTGTTAATTTTAAATATTATTGCTTCGGCATTGTTTTTATTTGCATCATCTACTACACGAGTAATGTAAGGAGCCAACCCGAGATCAATTTCGCTTTCAATATGTGCAAGGTAAATTTTCTTTTGTGCAAAAGAATTTGAGAATAAAATAGATAGAATTAAAAATATTTTAATGTAATGTTTCACTATTGAGTCCAACATTTGGGAAAATGTATAAAAGAAATATACACCGTTTTCATGATATTTGGAATAAGATATCTGTGCCTGGAGATGTGATAATTGACCAGAACATAATTTTATCTTTTTTTTTTATCTTTTAAAGTAAAAACGAATACCCATTGAAACATTTGTTCCTCCGTAACCCTTGGAGTAGCCTAAAATCTCGAACAAAGAAAAATTATATTGACATTCCAAGAAGGCAGAAAGGGGGCTTTCACCAAATTGTTTTTCCAGTTCGACTCCTAAAAATAGCCCCCACAAACCAGAAGCATCTAAGTTCACAATATTTCCATTAATCTTGTCACTCTGAAATTCATTAACTTTTATATATGTAAATCCACCGTTCATACAAAGTAGAAGTTCATCAGACAAAGTTAAATTATATTGAGCTCCAGCATTTATTATCCATTCCTTGTATTTTGCGGTTCCCTCTTTTGTCATCGTAGTGCTTGTTTGCCCCGTGCTGTCAATATTATATAAAATAGTTATAGGAATACCATCTTTTGAAAAATATGTGACTTTGCTATAAAGATATATTTTATTTGATAAAGTTACTCCAAATCCTAGTCCGTAAACCAAGCCATTATTTGAATCGTAAGTTCTTGAAAAGTTTTCATTGGTAATAAAATACCCACCGGTATGTACAGAAATAAAAAATAAGCGGGGGTGTGTGGTTTGAGAATATGTATTTATACTCAAAAGAAATACAAATAATGAAACACTTAGAGGAATTTTCTTCATAATAATACCCCTTATGATTTTTAAAGGCTAAAAGTTATAGTGGGTTATTCATTTGGGAATGATGTATACCCCATATAAGTGGAAATTAAAAAGCTAAAAGAGAAAATGCATATTATTTTTCAATATTTATATTCTTCACGGACAGGACTGAAAATATCCAGCACCTGTGCAGGTTTATCTCCGGTTACAGCGCTGTGCTGAATGTTTCCTGTAATTATATACGTTTCCCCTTCTTTAAACACTCTCTTTTCTCCACTGATGGTCATTTCGAGTTCACCTGAAATTACGGTACCCGCCTGTTCATGTAAGTGACTGTGCATAGGAATTGTTGTGTTTGCATCTATATCGACCAATGACAGCAACATTTCCTTTCCCCAGAAAGTTCTTATTTTAACTCCCGGCAGCATTTCCTTAGATTCCCTGTTTTCAAAATCACAGAGGTATTTCATAAGGTACTCCTGTTGTTATATCTTATAATTTAAAATATAATAAAAAGAGAGAAGATTTCAGAATTGAGATTTGTGGATTTCGAAATGTTGAGTTTGAATTACTTTAAAATAAGATGCCCAAGCTTATCTCTTTTTGTTCTGAGATATTTTTCGTTGTTTTCGTTCGGAGGCATTTCGATGGGAACTCTTTCGACAATTTCCAGGCCATAGCCCTGAAGTCCAACAACTTTTTTAGGATTGTTTGTGAGCAGCTTGATTTTTCTTACTCCAAGATCTAAAAGAATTTGAGCGCCAATTCCGTAATCACGGAGGTCCGGCTTAAAGCCGAGAGCTTCGTTCGCTTCAACAGTATCTTTTCCTTCTTCCTGAAGTTTATAAGCGAGAATTTTATTTGTAAGTCCTATTCCCCTTCCTTCTTGTCTCATATAAACAACTACCCCAGAACCGTTTTCTTCGATCATGTCGAGAGCAGTATTCAACTGGTCATGACAGTCGCATCGAAGTGAATGGAAGACATCGCCAGTTAAACATTCGGAGTGCATCCTGATCAAAGTTGGTTCATCAGGATTTATTTCCCCCTTTACAAGCGCAATCTGTTTTTTACCGTCGAGCGCACTTTTATATAAATGCAATCTGAATTGTCCGTGTTCGGTAGGAAAATTTATATCTGTAATTTCTTCAATTAATCTTTCTTTCTGAAGCCTGTATTTTATTAAATCCTGAACTGTTAATATTTTCAGATCAAATTTTTTTGCAATTTCAGTCAATTCCGGTACCCGTGCCATCTCGCCATTTTCTTTAAGTATTTCACAAAGAACCCCGGCCGGTTTTAACTTGGCAAGTTTACATAAATCCGCAGCAGCTTCAGTGTGACCAGCTCTTCTTAAAACGCCTTCATCAAAAGCACGCAGCGGAAAAATGTGTCCCGGTTTAGCGAAATCTTCTGCTTTAGAATTTTTGTCGGTAAGCTTTTTAATAGTGAGCGCCCTATCGGCTGCAGAAATTCCGGTTGTAGTTCCTTCAATGGCATCTACCGTAACTGTAAACTGAGTTCCATGAAGAGCAGAATTTGCATCTACCATTAGTGGTAATCCAAGCTGATCAAGACGATTGCCGCTCAGTGCAACACAAACCATTCCCCTACCATGTGTAACCATAAAATTCACAACATCGGGAGTTACATACTCAGCAGAACAAACAAAATCTCCTTCGTTTTCGCGATCTTCATCGTCGACTACAATTATTACCTTACCCTGTTTTATTTCCTCAATCGCTTCTTCTACCCTGCAAAACATTTTACTTCCTGTCCTATTATTAAATATTGTCATGATCAGATAACTTCACCCGGATTTACAACAAAACAGTATCCAAAATCAGATTTTTGTGACAAACAAAATTATTTCAATACCTGTGAAATGGCACTTCTTTCAAATTTTAACTTAGTTTTATCACCAACATCCAACAATACAGTTTTATCATCCAATCCGGCAATAGTTCCGTGCATACCTCCGCTCGTTACTACTTTATCACCCTTTGCAATATTGGAAAGCATTTTATCTCTTTCCTTTGAACGTTTCTGCTGCGGCCTGATGATCATAAAATAAAATATTACGAATATCGCACCGAACATTACTATGGTGCTTATTAAATTCCCCGATTCACCTCCGCCCGAAGGCGCCATAGCTATAAGTGATTCCAATTATTCCTCCGTATAATTATTTTCTTTTGATATTTTATTAATAATTTCTTCTTTCCAGTTATTAAAATCCCCGTCAATAATTTTTGTCCTTGCTTCTCTCACAAGATTAACATAAAAATGCAAATTATGAATGCTGCCAAGTTCAAGAGCAAGAATTTCTTTTGCGATGTACAAATGTCTTAAATATGCTCTCGAATAATTCTGACATGTGTAACAGTCACAGTTTTCATCTATAGTCGAAAAATCATCTTTATACTTTGCATTCCGCATCGAAAGAACTCCGTTTGAGGTAAATAGGTTTGCATTACGTGCGTTTCTTGTCGGCATTACGCAATCAAACATATCTACTCCTCTTTCAATGGCTTCAAGAATATTCTCTGGTCTGCCTACACCCATTAAATATCTCGGTTTGTTTTCCGGCATAAAATCAGTTGTGAAATCAACCATTTCGTACATTGTTTCGGCCGGCTCTCCTACTGCTAACCCGCCGATAGCGTAACCGTCAAAATTTACCTTAACCAGATCTTTTGCCGAATCTTCACGAAGATCTTTGTAAACACTTCCCTGGATAATCCCGAACAAAAACTGTTTATGGCCATAAAGTGGTTTTGAGTTTTTGAATGCTTCCTTATTCAAAATTGCCCAATCTGAAGTCAGTTTTTTAGAACGTTTTGCATATTCATAATCACAGGGATAAGGTGTGCATTCATCCAGTGCCATCATGATATCTGAACCGATGCTTCTTTGAATCCCTATCACTTTTTCAGGAGTGAAAAAGTGTTTGGAACCATCAAGATGTGAACTGAATTCAACTCCATCAGGTTTTATTTTTCTCAATTCAGAAAGACTGAAAACCTGGTAACCACCGCTGTCGGTCAGAATCGGCTTATTCCAGTTTATAAATTTATGCAATCCTCCTGCACTTTCGAGCGTTTTAGTGCCGGGACGCAAATAAAGATGATAAGTATTTGAAAGAACAATCTGAGCCTTGATATCATTTTCCAGGTACGACTGGTTTACTGCTTTGACCGTTCCCTGCGTACCAACAGGCATAAAAGCAGGGGTTTCAACAATACCGTGATCGGTTACAAATTGTCCTGCACGTGCCTTTGAATGATTATCCTTAGCTAAAATATTTGTATTTAGCAAATTTACCTATAAAGCGATGAGAAATCAATTTATTACCGGGTTACAAATTTACTGCAAATTCACTTAAACTACCAAAATCTCAGGTATTACAAACTAAAAATCAGAACTTTTTCTCCTTTTAATTTTGACAAAACAAAAAAATGCATCTTCAAAATAATTTTGAAGATGCATTTAAAAGTGAACATTTGAAATTACTTAATGTTTTTCAAACCATTTATAATTTCCTGGATTCTGTCTTTCAGAGCCTGTTTTGGCGCAAGTTCTTTAGCTTTCTCAAAACTTTTGATAGCCATATCGTAATTAAGAGCCTCCCTGTATGTAGAACCAAGCCCAAGATAAGCACCGAGTGACTTAGGATGCATTTTCAGGTTAAGATTGAATATTTCAATTGCGCTTTCAATTTCACCGTTTGAAAAATACTGCCTGGCAAGATTGTTCAGATCCTCTTCAGTAGCCATTTTCATAGCTTCATCTTTTATCTTTTTCCCTTCCCCGGTTTTCCCCATTTTGTTCAATATCTCTGCTTTTGCATACAGATTTGCAAAACCTTTTTTCATATTTATAGAACGATCTGCCCACTGAAGTCCCTGATCGAGATCATAATTTTTATATAAACAATAATTTGCTGCCTGTAAAAATGCCTCGGGATCAAACCCCTCTAATCCTGTTAATTCCTTTTTGAAATTATCTACAACAACTCTGTTTACATCTACTTCAATATTAAACTGAACTTTTAGTTTTTCCCACTCCAAAACTGCCGTAACAGAACCAGGTTTCGGGTTTTCAAAAGAATACGTTAAAGCTTCAGTAAATTCGTTTGACTCCGGTTTTACATTTATACGTAATGCGTCATGAGATTTGTCATAAAAAAAACTCCCCCAGGCAGCATTATCTTTACTAAAAATTATAACCCATTCGTTTAGATCAGGAATCATATGAAGTCCGTATTTTCCGGCAGATAAATTGTTGCCATTAATTTTTACGGCATCACTAAATTCTATGGTTGTGTTTTCATCAGCCCCAGCTCTCCAAATCTGTCCATAAGGAACCAGGCCATCCCAGATTTTTCTTCCTCTTACAAGAGGACGATGATAATCAATTGTGATTTTTGTTAAACCGATTGTCTGTGAAATGCTCGCTGCCTGACTTAGCTCCGGTTCTGTAAGTTTACTTTGAGCTAATATATTAATTGAAGAGAAAGAAGTAAAAGCAAGAAAAATACATAGTACCATATATCTGATTTTTAACATAAAAATTCCTCCGGTATGTGATAATAATTTTAATATATCTTTAAATTCAAAGTTTCTACACAGATTTATGATGAACGGTGGGCTATAAAGTATTTAAAACTTTAATATTAAAAAAACTTAACCACTTTATATGTAACACGAGATCATCTCCTAAAGTTCAATCAAAGAGAAAATAAAAAAGTGGACAGAAAGTAAAAATTCTCGCTATATATCTGTCCACCTAACTTTAGGAGTTTAATAGAAGTATGAAACAAAACTGATGTTTCTGATATTTCAGAATTAACCATCATTTTTAATTCCGCTTTAATCTAAAAAGAAAAAAGAAGAATTTTTACATATTTTTTACAGATTTATGATAAATGGTAAGAAATGATATTCAAAGAAAAATTAGATTTTTTTTAATTACTGGAAAAAGTACATAAGTCACTCCCCCACAGGTATTTATAAAAGGCCGCGGCTAGTAGCTGCGGCCTTTATTATCTTAATCTGATTCCCGGAATTAGTTCAAAACATAAATATTTTTCTTTTCGCAAATCTCTTTCAGAATCTGAGGCCAGACAGTTACACTAACTTCACCAAGATGAGCTTTTTTCAGAAGGTACATAAGTGTACGCGATTGTCCTATTCCGCCGCCAATGCTCAAGGGAATTTCATCGTTAACAATTGCTTTATGATACGGGTAATTCAAAAAATCCATTTGTCCGGTTAATAAAAGTTGCTGCTTAAGTGTTACAGAATTTACACGGATTCCCATTGAAGAAAGCTCGTGTCTCCTTCTTGTAACCGGATTCCAAACGAGAATATCGCCATTTAATCCGTGCATTTTTCTGCCATCTTCGGACCTGGTTTCTGTTACCCAGTCATCATAATCCGCTGCTCTCATTTCGTGAGGGTAACCGTCTTTTAATGTCCAACCAATTCCAATAATAAATATCGCAGGATACTTCTGAAGGATTGCTGTTTCCCTTTGCTTGCGCGGCATATCAGGATATTTACTTAAGATATCTTCTGCATGCATAAAGACAATTTCATCAGGCAGGTTTGGGTATTTTGAATTTTTCAGGTTAGGAAAGACATCCTGAATATAAGTTTCAGCACCTTTAAATACTTTCCAAATTTTTCTTACAATGTCTTTAAGAAAATTTAGATTTCTGTCGGCTGGTTTAATAACTCTTTCCCAGTCCCACTGATCAACGTAAATACTGTGATCATGATCAAGGAAATAATCTTTTCTTACAGCACGCATATCCGTACATAAACCTTCCCCTGGTTTCATATCAAATTCTTTTAAAGCAGCTCTTTTCCATTTGGTAGCAGCCTGTACAACCTGAGCATCAATCGGATGCTTATCATAATCGTTCTTAATATGAAACTGAATCGGAGATCTTGATCCATCACGATCAAGGTAGTCATTAACGCCACTATTAACATCAACGATAAGCGGTACCTGAACCATCATAAGGTCCAACTCCTTACAAAGATTGTCTTCAAAATATCGCCTTAGTAAGTGAATGGCTTTTTGTGTGTCCCTTTTGTTTAACAAAGATGTGTAGTCATCAGGAAGAACTTTTTCAAGTTCATTATAATCGCCTATTCCCGGGCCCGCAAGATCAGCTTTTTTATCAACCATTTTGTCCCCCAAAATGTTGTTAAATTAAATTTGTTTTTAGAAATGAAGTTTTAGAAGCGCCCCTCCTTGAATTGAAATTATTATTAATAAAAATAACTTGTATAAAATTAAATAAAAAATAATTTAAAAGTCCATACAAAATTTGAATAAGCATAAAACAAACTGATCCCTATACAATAAATCTGCTTTTTTCTTCTTCTGTGGGAATACGGCAAGAGTCTCTTCTCCCAAAAAGCATATACCGGTTTTTAGCTACAATATCATAAACAAAATTGCGTACAGGTGGAGGAAAAATTTTTATGCAGTAAAGTATTCTCCAGTATAGTGTTAACTCTTTTACAATTTTAAGTGCTGCCTCAGACTTAATAAAATATTTGTTATCCTCAATAAGTATTACAGAATCAATATCTTTATTTTCTATGGAATATTTTTCCGTAAGTCCGATTCCTGCTTCAGATTGGAGAGAGGCAAATTTAAATTTTTTATTAACATCTCTTTTTATAATAAAATTCACCCAAAAGTTACAGAAATTGCAAACTCCATCGAAAAGTATAATGTTTGAATTTGAATCCATAAGGAAGGAATATTTTTAATAATAGAAATATCTGAACCACAAAAACCTGAGTCTTTCACTCATTATTCAGAGTAAGTTTCACAAGATCGATTTTTATATTTGATGCCCTTGCTACCAAAATTGTAAATCTATCAACCATTATAACCTCACCCTGTTCGGGGATTCTTCCTGTTTTTGCAGAAATATATCCACCTATTGTTTCGTAATCGCCCGTCGGAATTCCCAAATCATATTTTTCATTAATAAAATCTACCTCAACTTTACCACTGATTAGATAGGTATCAGGAGCAATTCTTCTGCAGATATCTTCTTCCACATCATATTCATCTTTTATATCTCCGAATAATTCCTCTATAAGGTCTTCCATTGTGACAATTCCGGCGGTTCCACCGAACTCATCTATCACAACAGCAATTGAAACGCGTTTTTCAAGAAATTCATTCATCATATCTATACTTTTCTTTGTCTCCGGTACAAAAATAACATCCCTGATCATACTTGGAAGGCTATCCGGATTTTTAAATAAATCATATGCAAGAATTATTCCTTTGATGTTATCAAGGTTATCATCGTAAACAATTAATTTTGAATAACCCGATTCAATAAAAACATTAAGAGCTTCATCAATACTTTGATTAATCTCGACACCCACAATTTCAGTACGCGGCCTCAAAGCTTCATAAACCCGTTGATCTGCTAAATCGAGAACTTTACTTATAATATCACTCTCCTTCTCATTTACAACTCCCGCCTCGTGACTTTCCTGCACAAGATTCTCAATATCTTCTCTGCTTAATATGTGTCTTATATTTTCTTTGCTAAGATTTGAAGACTGTGTAAGCAGTGTTGATATTGACGAAAATAATTTCACGAAAGGATATAATATGAAAGAAACAATTCTAACAGGAATTGCAGATATAAGAATAACTCTGTCAGCGAGTTCACGAGAAAAATATTTTGGAATCAACTCACCAAAAATCAGTAAAAAAAACGTAGAGATTATTAAAATAGTATATTCATTAAAGCCAAAAAGCGAAGCTAATAATACTGTGCTCAAAGATGCAAAAGCAATATTGACAATATTATTGCCGATAAGTATTGTTGAAAAGAAATTATTAGGATTGTTTATAAAATAATGTGCGTTCTGTGCAGCTAAATTATTCTTCCTGGATTTAATTTCTATTTTAATCTTATTTGCTACTACAAAAGCAATTTCAGCACCAGCAAAAAATCCGCTTATTATTATTAATCCAATTAATATTATCAGGTCGTTTAGCATAAAAATTTTTTATACAAAAAAATATTTAATTTAATATATAATCAAAGTAGTCGTTAATATATATAAGGCTACATTAACAATCATGGCAGGATCAGTAACCATAATTTCAGTAGTATTTTCCCCTTTTTGATTCATATAAACAAGATACATATACCTGAAAATTCCGAAGACTACAAATGGAGTAGTATAAATAAGATGATCTGTATGAAAAATAGTAATAGTTCTCTCTGATACCGTGTAAAGTGCATAACATATTATCACCCCTGCTGATGCAACCGTTGCCATTTGGTCGGTAAAATTCTGTGAATAATATTGAAGAACTTTCCGGGTTGCAATAAATTCAAGGTTTTCATTAAGATTCAATTCAGAGCGCCTCTTCATTACTGCAAGGAAAAGTGAAATAAACATAGTTGTTAAAATAAGCCAACTGGAAATTTCAACATTAATTACAAAAGCACCTGCTAAAACTCTTATCATAAATCCGGCAGCAATAGAAAAGATATCAAGTAACACAATGTTTTTTAGCACAAACGAATAAAAAACATTGAGAACGAAATAAATTCCTAATAATGCAATAAAATAGAAGTTAAATTTTTGTAAGAATAAAAAGGATATAACAAATAAAACGCACGCCGAAATTATTGCCTCAGCAACATTTATTTTCCCGGATGCAATAGGTCTTAATTTCTTTTGGGGGTGTAAACGATCGCTTTTAACATCAGCAATATCATTTATAATATAAACAACACTTGAGATCAGACAAAAGACAATGAATGCTAAGAGAGAAGTAATTAAGTATTCTTTATGAAACAGATGCTTTGAAAAGATCAATGGAACAAATACAAATAAGTTTTTGATCCACTGTGGAGGCCTTAATAGTTTTATATAGTTTGATAACATTAAAAGACAGCAGCTTCTTCATAAATCCCGAAGACATCTTTCATTTCACCAACCATTTCACCTAAAGTAACATAATTATGGGCGGCCTTAATCAACACAGGCATCAGATTTGTTCCGTCTTCACAGGCTCGTTTTATTTCAGCCAGACTTTCCTCAACGTCTTTTTGATTTCTGCTTTGTCTTAATTCAGCCATTTCTCTTTTTTGTTTTTTCTCGACTTCTGGTGAAATAAGTAATATCGGGATTTCAAGTTTTTCATTTTCTTCAATAAACTCATTAACTCCAACGATAAATTTTTCTTTTCTTTCAACTGCTTTCTGATAAATATAAGCTGCATCTGCAATTTCTTTCTGGAAATAACCGGCTTCAATTGCAGGAATTACTCCACCAAGTGAATCGATTTGGTCGAATATTTCATTAGCTTGTTTTTCCATTTTCTCCGTCAAAGCCTCAACAAAATAACTACCACCAAGTGGATCGACTGTGTTTATTACACCTGTCTCATAAGCAATCAATTGTTGAGTACGCAGAGCAATCTTAACAGCTTTTTCGCTCGGTAGAGCAAGCGTTTCATCCATAGAATTTGTGTGAAGAGACTGAGTACCGCCCAGCACGCCTGCTAGAGCCTGGAAAGCCGTACGTATAATATTATTTTCGGGCTGCTGTGCTGTTAAAGTACAGCCGGCTGTTTGCGTGTGAAACCTCAACCACCAGGAACGGGAATTTTTTGCTCCGTATTTTTCTTTCATCCTTTTTGCATAAATTCTTCTCGCTGCACGAAATTTTGCAATCTCTTCGAAAAAATCGAGATGAGAATTAAAGAAGTATGAAATTCTCGGTGCAAACTCATCAACGTCCATTCCTCTTTCAATACAAGCTTCTATATATGCAAATCCATCAGCAAGAGTATAAGCCAATTCCTGCACTGATGTTGATCCGGCTTCACGAATATGATATCCACTAACCGAAACAGGGTTCCATTGTGGGACTTCATTTTTGCAGAACTCTATCATGTCTACAATTATTCTCATCGAAGGGTTTGGTGGAAAAATATATTCTTTTTGCGCTATATACTCTTTCAAAATATCATTCTGCAGCGTCCCTCTTAGTTTATCAAAACCAATTCCCTGCTTTTGTGCAACTGCAAGATAAAAAGCAAAAATCATTGCAGCCGGAGAATTAATTGTCATCGAAGTTGAAACCTGGTCAAGAGGAATTTTATCAAAAAGAGTTTGCATATCTTTTAGTGAGGATATGGCCACACCGCAAATACCGACTTCTCCTTCACTCAAAGCAGCATCCGAATCCCAGCCCATTAATGTTGGCAAGTCGAAGGCAACTGATAAACCCGTTTGCCCATTCTTAAGCAAATAATGAAACCTTTTGTTTGTATCTTCAGGGGAACCGAATCCGGCAAATTGCCTCATTGTCCATATTTTTCCCCGATAGCCATTTGTGTGAATACCTCTTGTGTACGGATATTCACCCGGAAAGCCCACTTCACTTAAATAATTAATACTTTCAATATCATCGGGTCCATACAAAGGTTTTATATCTTCGCCGCTTACGGTCGTAAATGTCATGCCTGTGGTTTTCGAGTTCTGAAGTTTCTCTTCGTAATTGTTTTTTCTTTTTTGATATTCCTGATCCATTTCAAATCCTCAAATTTTCAATAATAAAATTAGGCAATTTATTTAACATAAGATAATCAGCTTGTTCTGCCGAACCTCCTGTCAAATTCATCCAGAGAAATTTTCACTAAAATCGGCCTCCCATGAGGGCAAACATAGGGCATAGAAGTAGCAAATAACTGATCAATCAAAAGTCTCATTTCACGATCGCTTAACTTGTCGCCTGCTTTGATCGCAGTTTTGCAGGAATAAGATTTAGCAATATTATCTCTCACTTCCAGCTTTTTTTCACGTTGATTTGTAAGGTATTCATCTATCAATTCAATAAGAATTTTTTCCTCTGAACCCGCAATCACATCTTCCGGTACACCTTCAATTATAATAAAACTTTTGGGCAAAAATTTAATTTCAAAACCAAGCTTTGACAGATAAGGATTTAATTCCTTAACAATGCCGTAAGTGCCTGGGTCTAGTTCCATTTTCCGGGGAAAAAGAAGCTGCTGAGAGAAAGGCATATTTGCATCAAATCTCTTTAAAGCTTTTTCATATAGAATTCTCTCGTGTGCAACGTGCTGATCAATTATCATCAATCCTGATTTAATCTGCGATAAAATATATTTATTATGTAGCTGAATAATAAAAGGCGAACCTTCCTCCGCTCCGGTCACTTTCCTATCTGGAGTAACTTCATGAAAAACTTCTTTATTAATTTTCTTGTCAAATGGTAACTCCTTTGAAGCATTTTCAGGTCTTGTCACAATATTATTCGGAATTGAACTGAAAATAAGATCAATCTCAGTATCTGAAATTCTTTTACCACCGGGATCATTTTTTGTAAATGTCGGTCTGTCGGTAAAATCATTTGTGTTAATCTTGTTAAAATGATTAAACTTCAATTTCTCCGTTTCATCTGTCACATCATTAAAGGCCATTGCCGGTACGAGATCGTGTGTGCCGAGTGTTTTTCTGATAACTGCAAGAACAAAATTATAGATGTCCTTTTCATCATCGAATTTTACTTCTAGCTTTGAGGGATGAACATTCACGTCAATTTTATGAGGATCGAGATCAATAAAAAGAACGAAGAATGGATAATCACCTTTTTCAAGAATGTTATCAAAAGCAGAGAAGACAGCGTGATTAACCTGCTTGCTAATAACATATCTCTTATTTAGAAACAAATACTGCTCCCCTTTATTTTTCTTAAGCATGCTTGGCTTACCGATATATCCTGAAATGCTTAAATACTCAGTTCTTTCTTCAACAGGAACAAGTGCATCAAGCATATTATCGGCAAAAACTTTTTTAATCCTTTCGTCAAGAAACCCTGCAGGATAATCATAGATCATTTCATCATCATTAAAAAATCTGAAGTGAATTTCAGAATGACTCAGCGCAATTTTGTTATAAGTATCAATTATATGTTTTAATTCTGTTGCGTCGGTTTTTAAGAAATTTCTTCTGGCAGGAGTATTAAAAAAGAGGTTTTTTACAGAGACAGATGTACCTTTAGGATACGAACCTTTTTCTTTGATAATATTTTGTGAATCATCAAATCTTAAAAGTGTTCCAAGTTCATCTTCACGTGTTTCAGTTCTGATTTCGAGTTGACTAACAGCGGCAATCGAACTTAAAGCTTCACCCCGAAACCCGAGAGTTGTAATAGCTTCGAGATCCTCATAACTGAAAATTTTGCTAGTTGCGTGTTTTTGAATTGACATAATCGCATCTTCTTCCTGCATTCCTGTACCATCATCAAAAACTTGAATTAAAGATTTTCCTGCTCTTTTTACTATCACGTCAATATTTTTCGCTTCCGCATCTATAGCGTTTTCAAGCAATTCTTTTACTACTGATTCAGGGCGTTGAACTACTTCACCGGCGGCAATTTTATTAGCAATGTTTTCGGGCAATATTTTTATTTTCTTTTCCGGCATTATTTTTTTATATATCTGTAAATTTCAAATTCATTTCTTTTTTCAGTCAATTCAACCTTCCACTTATCGCTTTCAATTTTAGGGAAATAAACATCACCCTCAGCTTCAAAATCCATATATGAAATCAACATTTCATCAGCAGTTTCCATAGCCTGTGAATAAATCTCTCCTCCACCAATAACAAAGGCCTTTTCATATTTTCCTTTTTCGCAAAAAGAATATGCGTCTTTTAAGCTATGAAATATTTTGACATCTTCAACCGGAAAATTGATATCTTTTTTATTTGTTAAAATAATATTCAACCGCCCTTTTAAAGGTTTCCCCAGAGTTTCAAAAGTTTTTCTGCCCATAATAATAGGGAAACCAAAAGTAGTATTTTTAAAGTGCTGAAATTCTTCTTTAACGTGCCAGGGCATTTCGCCGTTTGATCTTCCAATAACACCATTTTTTGCAACGGCAGAAATGATGATAATTTTCACACTGCTACCTCGAATTTAATCTTTCCGTGGTAGTTGTAATCTACTAATTCGAAATCTTCGAATGCCAGTTCATCTATTGGTTTTTTAGCAATAATTAATTTCGGTAAAGGAAGCGGTTCACGTTTTAACTGTTCTCTTAAACCTTCACTGTGATCAAACTTTTCCATTTGAGATCCTTTTTCAGCAAAGTAAATATGTGCATCAACTATTGTATGAGCAAAATATCCCAGGCCTAATCCTGTTTCCTGTGCAATTATCTGTGTAAGTAATGAATACGCTGCAAGATTAAAAGGAATTCCCAGAGCGATATCTCCAGATCTTTGTGTAAGATGACAATTTAGTTTACAATCACTAACATTAAAAGTAAAAGTATAGTGACACGGAGGGAGTTTACTCGTAGTAGCATTCCCCGGCTCCCACGCAGTAACTACCAGTCTTCGGCTGCTCGGGTTTCTTCTTATCTCATCAATTACATATCTGATTTGATCAACTTCCCGGACAACCCAGTTTCCTTTCTCATCCTTTTGTGCACTTGGAAAATTCCTCCAGTAGTAACCATAAGCTGTGTCTAAGTTTCCCTCTTCATCAGCCCAGGCATTCCAAATTTTAGTTTTCTCTCTTAAATTCCTGATATGATCTTCACCTGAAAGATACCAGAGGACTTCGTGCAAAAGCGACTTCCATTCCATTTTTTTTGTTGTTAAAAGGGGAAAACCCTTTGCAAGATCAACACGGTAGAATGCCCCAAAATATGAAATTGTATCTACACCGGTGCGAGAAGTTTTTCTAACTCCATTTTCAAGCACCAATTTTACAAGATCGAGATATTGCTTCATTAAAACCTTAAGTTAAATTTTCTTTGAGAATAAGCAAATTTAATAAAAATTAGGGTAGCGTTAAACTTAACTGCTAAATACGTGCTTTATGATCTTTTCACCAGCTAATTCAAGTCCTTTTTGAAAATTTTCAATCGATTCCCTTTGATTTTTAAAGAAAGATTGCAATTCTATTGGTATTATCTTCACACCTAAGTCTTTTAGTAAATCTTTATCTATTTTTCCACAAACCAGGAATACAGGAATATTTCTGGAAACACAATTTTCAATCACAATCTTTGCTCCTTTGTCCATAATGCTTTGTTCGTCAAATGCTCCCTCACCAGTAACTACAAAATCGGGAGCAAATTCATCTATTTTATAGGATAACATTCTATTTATAAAATTCTTTGCTTTAATAATTTTAGCATCGAAAAAAATTTGTAAACCTGCAGCCAAACCACCTCCTGCACCATTTAATTCATTAGCTGAATTTATTAACTTTTTATTTATAAACAGCTTAACTATTTTTTCAAAACCTAGCTTCAGAACTTTCGTTTCTCCTTTTGTTGCTCCTTTTTGTTTTGCAAATACACCAACAGCTCCTTCGGTCCCTAATAACCTATTATCAACATCTGTTACAAGCTCAATTTTAAATGGGAGGTTAATATTTGGCCATAAAAATTCTTGAACCGAAAAAAAGTTCTCAGGAATAATTTTAGCCTCTTTGTTGTATAAATCGAATAATCTCAATCCAAATACAGAACAGAGCCCTAATCCCAGGTCAGATGTCCCTGTGCCACCAATACCAATTATAATTTTATCCACATTTAATCCACTTTCAATAATCGATTGAATTAACACCCCTAATCCTTTTGAATTCAATAATAAAGGATGTCTTTTCTCAACAGGGATACGTCTCAATCCTATAACTTCTGCAGATTCAATATACACGATATTTCCATTTGTCGAATACCCTACCCTGACGTCAATTAGATCATTTCCATAAGGTGCTGGTGCAGTGAACGTTAGTATTTTAAGGTTAAAGTATTCGATGCAAACATTTAGAAATCCATCGCCACCATCTGAGATCGGTAATTTTAATATTTTTAGATCTTTTCCTTTATCAATTAGTTTTTCTAAAATATTAGCAACTTCTGTCGAATCGGAGCATTCTTTAAAGCTATTGGGAGCAAGCAATATTTTTTTCATCTTAAGTTATAGGTCTGTTTTATTCGTTCGAAAATAATATCAGCATTAATTCCCCCCTTCCCTTGAAATTCACATATCTTAGGATCACCGGGGCATTTATTCTGACAATATTCGTTATCCGGCAAAATGAACTCTGATTCATTCCCCCTTGGTGACCAAAGTTCTGGTGAGCAGGCAGGAAGCGGGCAGAATAATGAAAGCGTTCGAACCTTTAGCGCAGCAGCGATATGCATCGGTCCTGTACTTGATGAGATAAGCAAATCCAATGCACTGAACCTAACGATATTTTCCCTTAAGGCTTTTCCTTCACTTAAATAAATAACATCTTGAATATTTTTTAATTCTTCAGGAGGATTCAAATCTGTAACTGCAATTTTAACCTGATATTTTAACAATCTCGTAATCAATTTTTTATATTCATCCTTAGGTAAATTAGGAGCAGAATTTCCACTGGTTGAGTTTATCCCGATCAACTTCTCTCCATTTGGACACAAATTTTCCTTTATTTTTAGGGCTTCTTCTTGTTCCTTTTCAGTTAAAAAAATTTCCGAATCAAGGCTTTGCGGTGTTATTCCCAATTTTCTTATTTCATCCAGGCAATAATCGGATTCATGTCTTAATGGAATATATTTATTCCTGTACACACTTTTAGCATTAGTTAAAAATTGATAAAACTTATGTCCTACTCCAATTCTTTTTCTTATCCCGGCTAAAAATAAAACCCAGTTAAGTCTTTCTGTCGGCAATAAAGTTAGAGAATAATCAAACTTATATTTTCTCAATCTCGCGGCTAAAGCTGGTCCTCCTACATTCTGGTCATAAATTATTATCTCATCAACATTAGGATTATTAAGATAGACGGCTTCAGTATATTTTCTCAGAAGGACAGCAACCAAGCTCTGAGGATATGCCACTTTTATCTCTCGCGGTAAAGGAGTAGATAGTACCACATCCCCTATTCTATCTGGCCTGACAATCAATATTCTGGGATTTATATTCAAATTGAATTAAAAAATATTTTATTATTTATTAGATTGTACTATGTTAAAAAAGATTGCACTAATTACAACCGGCCATCCGCCTTTTGATGAAAGAATATACTGGAAATTTGCATTAAGCATTTCATCAAATGATTATGAAACCGCTATTTTCTGTTCAACGGAAAACATTAATGAGAAAAAACAAAACATACTGCTCAAAGGATTTAAAGAAGATTCATTAAGCCGAAAAGGAAGACTGAATAAACTACTTTATTTAATTAGTGAATTCAAACCTGATTTAACAATCTGTTTTGAAACATCTGCTATCATACCTGCATACAAATATAAAAAGTCTATTAATAACAAATGTAAAATTATTTCAGATATTACTGAGTGGTACCCTGAAAATGTAGCGTTTAAATATGGTGGCGTAAAAAAATGGATGTTCTATTTTACTTTGTACTTTTTTAATATCTATGCTACTAATTTAGCTGATATTTTAATTTTAGGTGAAAAAAATAAAATTAAAAGATATGAGCTAATCTCTCCCACAAAAAGTAAAGTTATTATCTCCTACTACCCCGTTTTAGAATATTTCAATCATTATGCTTATGCATTTGATGCAAAGAATCTTTATTTAGCCTTTTCGGGTAAATTATCAGCTGAAAGAGGGTTTCATCGTTTTATAGATGTCGTCAATTCAATAGCACTAAGACATCAGGAAATAACATTTATTGTAGTGTTAAGCGGACAAAAATTATTACATGAGGATGAACTTGAAATCAGAAGTTCATTTAAGTATAAAAATATTTCTCTTGAATTAATTCATTTCTCGAGCTATGACAAAATCTCAGAAGGACTGAAGAATGTTCATATCTGCTTTGATTTGCGTGAGCTGAAAATTGTTCATGATTCAGTACCTATAAAATTTTATGAATACCTGGCTAGTGGGAAACCGGTTATTTATTCGAATATTAAAGCAATTGCTGAAGGATTCGACAATATTAATTTCGGATTTCTTGTGGATCCATATAATATTGATGAAATTGTAAGTAAAATTGAAATATACCTTTCTAACAAGGAACTTCTCATTGAACATTCCCAAAATGGACGTGCTATTATTAAAAACGGGAAAAACTGGGAAACTGAATCAGAAAAACTAATAAAGCTCATCAGGAATTTAATCTGAATATTTTAATTAAATTTAGCTTCACAAAAAACTGGAGCGTTATCAAATACCCCACCACAACTATGATATCTATAATTACACTTTTAAAATTCAGTCCAACAAACAGAAAAATCATCGCACATAAAATTATCACTGAAAGATTTTTTGTTTGGTAATCTATTTTAATTTGATCTCTTGAAATAAAGAATAAATAAGCAGCTCCGAATAAAAATCCAATCGCGGTCGCAAAGGCAGCACCAATGATACCGTATTTAGGAATGAAAATAATATTAACTATTACATTGCTCACAAACGCGATCGAGTCTGAAAACAGAAAATGATAGCTCTTATTTGATATATAAGGGTAAACAGAATAAAAAGATGAGATTCCACTGAAAATATATCCTATCAATACCAACGGAAGAATAACTATACCGGACTTATAAACAGGGTTAAACAATGGAATACCAAAAATATTAATTTCAAATAAATATCGTGAAAACAGTGAAAATATTAGAAGTATAATACAACTAACAGCCACAAGCTTGTTAAGTGTACTCCCATACGTTGATTTATAATCTTTAGAATAGAATAAATTTAATGAATAAGGATTCCAGGCTGTTCTGAAAGATATTACAAAAACATTCATTACCATTGCAATTCTATAGGCCAGACTATAAATTCCGACCTCACTTGTGCCAAGAAAATAATTCAGAATGAACCTGTCTGCAACATCTACTGCAGCAGAAAGAAATCCTGCAAACAATAATGGATAAGCAAATTTCAAAAGGGTTTTAATTATTGACATATCAATTTTCAAAACAAAATCGTCTCGAATAATTCTTAACATAATAAGAAAGAGTGCTGTGCTTGATAAAAGCTGGGCAAGAATTATTCCTGCCACTGAAAGCCTATAAATAAAGACAAGAATTACATTGAAAATAAGATTCAGAATCGCCCCTATACCAGAATAAATAACAGCTTGTTTTGCCAGCTCTTTAGTTTTCAACAGTAACAGAATATAAAAACATATTGTCTCAATAAACAAAGCAATAAAAACAAGTATCATTAAGGGTGCATATTCAGTTGATCCGAAAATAATCTCAGTAATTTCATTAGAGGTAAAATATAGAACTATTGTAAAAGCAATGCCGATCAGAATAATGAAGTTAAGCAATGTCGAAAAAATTATTTTTTTCTTTTCTTGTTTTTGTTCTTCGATATAAAATTTATTAAGTGTTCCATGCATTCCAAACTGATATAAAACAGAAATGATTGCATAAACAGACATCAGCAAAGCATAATTACCAAACTCAGCAGTGCTAATAAGATTAGAATAGAAAGGAAGTAAAATAAAACTCACAGATCGGATGAAAATATTTCCAATTCCGTACCACGCAACGGATTTTGAAAGACTTTTAGCCATTAAATAATATTATTTAATTTGTAAAGTTCCTTTAATCTTGCATTTACACTTTCATAACCATGGTATTTCATAACCCATTTTTTCCCATTGATAGCAAGTTCTTCTCTAAGTTTTTTATCTTCAATTAGCTCATTCAATTTTAAATATAATCCATTTGCGCCATTCGCAACAACAAAAGGATTCTCAGGCAACCACTCACGGTATTCATCAGTCATATTGGTAATTGTCGGGATACCCATTGCCAGTGTTTCAAGCCCCGCCTTGCCGTAACCAGTACCTCCCATACTACCGCCAACCTGATCAATGGAAATATCTGCTTTGCTCTTTGCTTCAAGTACAACACTACGTGAAAGATTCTCAAGCAATATAAAATTTAGTTTCTTCTCTTTTTTTATTTTTTCAATTACAGAAATTATTAATTCTGTCCCCTTATATTTCCTGTTTGTGGGTGAATGTACAATTGTGATTATCTCATTCTCTATCTCACTTCTAGAAGGTAATTCAGATGGGTCATAAGGATAGAATAAATAACTGAGATCCTCCTTCATCGAAAGATGATCGTATTCAGAAGTTATATTCAAATCTGATATATCATTCAGTTCTTTTATTAATCCACGAATTCTTAAATCGCTCCCATAATAGCAACACACTATCTTCTTCCCTTGCTTTTTCCATCTAATTGCCTGTGATGAATCCCTGTAAAAATCGAGACCGGCATCATAATGAATTATATCAAATTCATCCAGGTTGTATCTTTCAATAGCTTCCTCTACAATATTTTTTTTTGAAAAGTCATTATACGTGAAATATATTTTCTCAAATATATTTTTAGGTTTAAAGAATCTCGCCTTTAATTGCTTCTCTTTTTCTCTTAGTATAACTTTTTTCCTTCTCCATTCTTTTGCAAGTGGAAAATTCGGAAGCGGTAGGTTAAGGCAAATATCCTCAGGAAAATCGAGGCGATTCTTATGTAATGTGACAAGACGTGAATTATCACCACACTGGTTATGCATTCTATAAAAATCATACGGAACACCAGCATAATTTTGCGGAGCGATGTGTAAAATTTTTAACATTAAAGGTCTTTATATAATGTATCTCTGAAAATTCCCCTGGCTCCAAAATTTTCTTTGAAGCGGGCAAGCCCCCAGTTCGGGTCCATATTTACTGTAAATATTCCGAAATCTAGAAAGCGGTAACCTTCTTCTTGATATTTTTTCATTATTTCGTAAAATAATAAATTAACCGCTCGATACTCCTGATATTTTTCATCGTGACTAATGTAAAAAGCAAGCACTACTTTCGGATTAGCGCTGAAATTACAAACTCCTGCAATTAGTTTTTTATCAAGGAACGCTCCCCATAATCTAATTTCATCGGGAAACATTTTTTTAAGTTTTTTGAGTTCTTCAACAGTATGAGTCGGGGTTACGTTATGACGCAGCTTCAAATTCTTTTTAAGAATTTCATAGTATTCATCAAATGCTTTGCATTCTTTTATAATTACTCCTTCCTTTATTGATTTATTAACAGCAGTTCGCGCCTCAGCTCTGTAGGTTGAAAGTAGTTGACCTTCTTTTATGTCAAGTTGTACAACACTCGATATTTCCCTTTTCAAATAAATAAAACCATTTTTTATTAATGCAAAATCAATGTAATTAGAATACTTAGATTCATAAATAATTGGAGGGATAGTAAGTTGTATTTTGTTGAAATTAAACTCGTCGGCATAGTTTATTAATCCCTGAACAAGTTCGAACGCATCTTTCAGGTTTAAATCAATGTTATAAACAAATCCTCCATAAGAGGCACCGCTGTGTGAAGAGAAGACTTTTTTCTTTTCTTTTTCTATTTCTACTGCAGGCAAAAGCGAAAATAGCTTGTCGTTTTTAAATACAACAATAGAAGCATCCTTAAATCTGGCTTTAGGATGATATGATAAAAATTTTCTTGAATGAAAAATTGTACCATTATCTGATCCAAGAACAAAATTATCCCAATCTTTTTGGCTAAGTCCTGATTTTGCAAGCGAAATAAATTTGAACATAGTCTAGAACATTTCAGGTTTATATTTCAACATTAATTTTTTAGAAACAGTTGATTGATAAATTACCGGAGCAATAAATATCATCATTGTAATTATATTTGGATATTTAAACCTGGCATCACCAAATGTTAACAAATGAATGGTTATTCCCAGCATCATAAAAATTAAAAATATTTTCAGATTGCTCTTTTTGAATATAGCTTTAAAATTCTTACTTATTATCAGAATAAAAAGAATCACAATTGAAAAATAATACACATGATGTAGAATAAGAAGAATGAAATATGAAATCTTCAAAACAAGTGGATTATCTCCTAATAAATGTTCATCATTTCCTGTAATTATATTTTTTATTACTCTGTATAGATCCCAATCTTTAAGATCTAATAATCGGTAGACCGAGAAATCATCCCAAATAAACATATGAACAATTTTTAAAGGAAATAAGGAAACATATTTTAGTGGATGTTTATAAATCCAATTAATAGACTGTTGAAGCCAATAATTTTCTTTTTCTACATAAGTTTTATTTTGAGAATCAGGGATGTAGCCTATTTTCCCTTTCTCAAAAACTTTATCATTATACGCACCTGTTGCATCGTCGTTAGATCCAATTAAAAGATTTACAGGACCGTTCGTAGAGGTGAAAATAAACTTTCCAAAATGTGAGTAGTTAAACGATCCAAAGAGTAAAACAAATAAAACTAAGCCGAAAATAATCAGGCCGATTTTCTTTACGTTATTCTTTATTAGTTCATTAGAAAAAAGTTCACAAATTAAATATGCGCCAAGCACAGCCCATCCTACTGGACGTACAGCGATAGAAGCAGCAAGAAAAATTCCCGATACAAACAAACGAAAATTTTTTTTCTGCAAATAAAAATAAATGCTCGAAAATATAAATACATTAAACATTAGTTCAGTGAAGTTAAATAAAATCAGGCCTAGGGTAGATAAATAAAATATATAGATTATTACCAAAATCCTTGCTGCTTCTCTGCTGAATATTTTCTCCGTAATTTTATACACCAACCATAATTGCAAGAAATTTAACACGATATTAAATAATCCGATTGTAATTTCTGAATTAAAAATTGATAATAACAAAACCAGTATATTTATATACAAAGGTGCAATAATATAATCCTGGTAAAGATGAACCGGTGCCGGATAAAATGTATGAAGCTTTAAGCAGTCCTGCGCTAAATTAAAGTAATAAAGAGAATCACTTTTGTAGCTTAAGTTTGAAAACAGGACATAACTAAGTTGGATGATTAAATAGATTACAAGAAGTGTTTTTATATTTCTTTGAAGGAAATTTAAAGTTCTTTCTAATTTCAATTTAACTTATTAAAAATTAGATAAATAAAATTGTTAGAATCTGAATTGCACTGAAATCATACTTGCATTGCCAAAATCTAACTTAAAAGGGACATATGCGTAATCAAGTATCAAACTGCCCCAGACCAGTCCTATTCCTGCAGTAAAATTTTTTGTATAAAATCCTGTTTGGTATCCACCACGAATTGAAAATACTTTATTGTAGGTAATTTCCCCTCCAAGATTCAAATGATTTTCATTATCGCGGGTATAACTTAAAAACTCTATCCCACCAATAAAATCAAGTTTTGAACCCGGAAATTCAATTTTGTAGGAAGTACCTCCCCTTATTTCTGTGGGCAGCTTTGTGTCAACATGCCTTAAAGCATTCATAGAACCTAAATTCCTAACAGAAGCTGAAAGCATTACTCCATCAATAGGTGTACGATAATTTAATCCGAAATCAAAAGCCAAACCATTGGCTTCATCAACAAAAATATTTTCATATAAGTATTTTATTGAAAAGCCGACGTCAAGCAAAGCAGTAACCCTGAAACCAGTTCCAATACTACCTGAAAAATAATTTGCATTGAATTTTGAAATAGGATCACCGGGTTGAGTTCTCACTTCAATATCATTGATACTTGTGACATTCAATCCAATTGCAACCGGTAATCCAAACAACGAAGTCTTTGCACCTGCTAAATCACTTCTTACATCTTGTATCCAGCTATTATGCATAAAAATAACTTCAGAGGTGTTGTTATCAGCTAATTTAGCAGGATTGTAATAAAGTGCAGTAAGATCGTTTGAAAAAGCAGAACCTGCATCTCCGAGGGCTATATTCCTTGCCCCGAAACCTATTTTAAGAAAAGACAATCCGCTCTTTCCACCTGTTTGAGGAAATATGACAGAAATAATAGTTAATGTAATAAGAAATGTTTTTTTTAGCATTAAATATTTTCAGAACGTTTTGATATTAATTAAAATCAGAATCTAACATTTACTCCAACAATATGCCTATCCTGAGGTGAATATTTTTCAATAACAAAAGCATAATCAACACCAATTAACCAATCGCCAAAGGCTTTAAAATAAGAAAATCCAAAAGAAGTTCTTTTGGGAAAATCTGAATTGCTAAGATTAAAATTATCAAGGCCACCTCTTAAAAAGAGTTCTTCGATAATATTATATTCTACACCAAATCTAAGTATGTTTGAACCGGCATCGCTGTTTTCCAACTCTGCAGCTATCAAAAATCTATAGTCATTATTTTTATAACTAATACCAATTTTTTTTAGTAGAGGGAATGAATCTTCTGTTATTTTGCCATTTTGACCAAGTAAAGGTGTGCTGTCCCATTTATATTTGCTATTTACATCAGAAATTACACCAGCAATATTTAGGTTATCATTTAACCTATACAATACTCCAAAATCTAATCCTAAACCTGAAGCTTTTAGTCCTTCAACTAAATTATAAAAATAAAACTTAGTCGACAGACCAGCTGAAAATTTACTTGAAAAAGTTTTTGATAAGGATATAAATATTTGATTTTCAGAAGTTGATAAAGTTCCGGTTTCAACTCCTTCATTGTCCCTTGCACTTATATCGCTCACGCCCGCATTTATTAAACCAACGCTAACACCAGCTCTCGAGATATTTTTATTATCATAGTTGTTCTTGCCATAAGAATGGAATTCAAATCGTGTTGTAAAGCCTATAAAATTAAGATGACGATCCAGAGACAATATAGAATATGAGGTTTGAAATGAAGGTTCTTCCTGAAATACAGAAAGTGCAGGATTATAATATGATACTAAATTCCCTTCAGTTACTGCAGACATTGCATTTCCCATGCCCATACCTCTGGCACCAAATCCCATTCTGCTGAAGGCACCGGGAGCACTGCTGATCTCGCTGAATTGTAACTGGCAAAAAGCCACAGACGTAAATAAAATAAACAAACCTAAAAATTTCTTCACACTAACCTCTTATCGGATTAGAATAATTTTACCAAAAATTGGACTCTCTGAACCTCTGTCTATTCTATAGAAATATACACCGTTTGCAACTATTTTGTGATTTTCATCCCTGCCATCCCAATAGTCTAATTGTGTACTATTAGGATTTGAGGAGTTTCCACGCTGAACATTTTGAATTATGGTTCTGACATAATCCATTCCAAAATCAAAAATGCGAATTGTAACGGGAACACTTTTCCCACCTGTTGAATATTTTATTTTAACAACTCTATCAATTTGAGGATAAAATGGATTAGGATATGCATAAGTTTCATCTGCTGTCGTAAGTACCTGTGATGTTAAATAAATTTTCCAGTTCCCTTGCCAGATACCACTCGTTTCCTCAAATCTTACCAGACCATCGTCGGAGCCTATCCAGAAATATTTTCCATTATAATCAGCATCATAAAATATTGAAGTAAGTAAAGGAAGCTTCGATACCTCATCCCTAATAGAAGAAGGTGAAACCCACGTTTGACCAGCATCTGTGCTTCTATAAAGCCCGTCATCGGTAGTTGCTATAACTTCATTATTTTTAAATCCATAATTAAATGCTGTTTTGTCTTTCAAATATATTGACCAGTTATTACCTCCGTCTGTCGTTGCACTAACACCATAAAATTCATCGGGACCTGCTGCCCGCCAGGTTGAAGCCCACAGAGTTGAACTAGCTGGATTATAATCCATGTACGTTACCCAGTTTCCACTAATTGGATTTGCTTCATTAGTGTGATTAAACTTTGTCCAATCGGGATATTGGGCGCCGGCATTTGTAGTTTTATTAATTCCTCCAGCAGTACCAATATAAACCGTACTATCGTTGACAACAGCTATGGAAAAGCCTTCAAAATTAAAACTCCCCGTTGCACAAATTTGTCCTCCATATGGGGTGATACAATATTTCAATGTATCAGTAGGCGAAATATGATTGACTGAATCAGAGGGAAGAACAATCCTTTGCCACGTTTGACCGTTATCTGTACTCCTTCTGATTCCACCAGCAAAGCTCGCTATCCATACAGCGCCGGGAGTAAAACCAATATCAAAAATTACATTGTTCTGTGTAACAGTAATTGGAAGAATTTTTAAATTGTTAATTCCATATGTTATCATAGAATCCGCTTGAACGTCAATCGGTTGTGAAATGCTGGTCCAGGTTTTTCCAAGATCATTTGAATATTTCAGTCCGGTACCTTTGTCAATCTCCTCTTGCACATTATCATCATAATATCTTACGCCTGTTGAAGCCCAAATTACTCCATTATTATAACCAATTGCGTAAACACCGTCTTCACCAAAAGGATCTTTTCCATAATAATTTGTCCAGGTTAGGCCGTCATCAGTTGAAATATTTAGCCCTTTACTTATCGTAATAATTGTATCGCCAACCGCAATAACTTCCTGCACGCTGTTTCCAGCCGGTGCTTCGTCATTTGTTTTCGGTAGAAAACTATGCTTATTCAAATTATACTTGAAGGGTCGTCCTTGTGATAGAATATTTGTTGAAAGAAAAGAAAAGCACAGAAAGAGCATCAGGATAGTATTTTTCATTTAGTGTGTCACCCTATTCAGTTGAAAGAGATAGTATGGTTACTTTATAGAATGGTAAAAATGTGCAATAATTTTTCTTTTATAGTTTTATAAGATGCTGCAAATGAGAAAGAAGTTTTTTTTCTTATACTCAATTTTACCTCATATTTATGAAAATTCCAACCCAAAAATTAAAATCCGGTGATAATGAAAGGCGTGGGTGAAAAACTTATAATAAAAACAAAGAAACTAAAGTAACCAAGTATCATCCGTCCTTTACTGAGAGGTGTATAATCCGGAATCGGAGGGTGCTTCAACTTTATAAAAAAGAAAAGTATCAATGCCCAGAAAAGCCAGCCTGGCCAGCCTATTGTAAAAGGTAAAGCTATATAATTTTCCAATAAACCTACGGTTCCAAAAATAAATAGAAGTGCAAAAAATATAATTGCAATTTTATAATGTTTCTTTTCACCAAACATTGTATATGAAATATGACCACCATCCAATTGTCCGATTGGTATCATATTCATTGCAGTTACAAAAAGTCCGAACCATCCAACGCATAAATACGGGTAGTGATAAATCTCACTCATAGGGGGAAAAAAATGTGATTTATTGACAAAAATCATTTTCAAAAAAGAAAATAATAATGTATCTCCAAATCGTAATTCGATTGCATTCTTCCCAAAATCAGGTGAAAAATAATTAGGGTGAATGGAAAGTATATAATCTACACCAGGGACATGCGTAAATCCATAAATCAGAACTATCAAACAAGCCACAAAGCCAGCAACCGGCCCGGCTACACCAATATCGAACATAGCTTTTTTTGATCTTATAGGTGACTTGGTTTTTATTACAGCTCCCATTGTTCCAAAATTCAGAAAGCCTGCTATAGAAGGAAATGGTATAAAAAAAGGAAGTGTAGCTTTTACTTTATGGTATTGCGCTGCAAAGTAATGGCCAAATTCATGAACTCCAATAATAAATAATATTGAAATAGAATACGGGAGACCTTTTAAGAGAAGATGAATATCGTAAGGGCCTTCGATGCCACTGATCCATTCAACACCTGCGATTGTAGTCGTAACAAAGGTAAAAAGAAAAAGCCCAATATGTAGTAAATAATTTTTTTTATCTTTTTTATTAGTCTGAGAATTTATTTCGGTTTGATGTTCTGTGTTTGTTTCTTCCGACATTTTACAATTCCATATTAAAACCTAATGAGGCATAATTCTCGTTGATATTATAAAATTCACCATGTACACTTTTGCCAGCAAAATAAGAAACAGAAATGCTGAAACCTTTCTCATTCCATTCTCCAAACTTTATTCCTGCAGTAACAATATTGGAACCGGAATATTGCCCTATTTTTTGAAGCTTAAAGTCATAACCAACAAAGGGTGTCAAAGTTTTAACTGGAAAATTAGTAAAATAATTATCGAACCCTGCCTGGTATATTTCTTTGCCAATATCAGTTGGTACAGTATGAAATACATAAGTAAAACCTGTATAAATGCGAAAACTATTTATACTATAAAAAGGAAATAACTCAAAAAACTCTTTGCTAAAGACAAAAGGATCACGACCATTTCGCCACTGATTGTTATTATGGCCAAAACTTCCATCTACTAAATGAGCGCTAATGTGAGCAAAGCGGAAACGAAAACCGTATTCTTTATTATCATTCGTTATTTTATAACCCGAATTTATACCGAATAAATAGTCAATAGCCTCCACGGGAAATTTAAACCCACTTTCACTTCTTAATCGCGTGTAAGTAAAAACATCAGCACCGAAAGAAAGAGTTTTATTATCATTTTGAATTCTGTAAATATCAGAAGATGTGCCAATATCTAACCTGATATTTCTTTTTGCAAGCAGATAATTAAAACCGGCGCGGGGCTCAAGAAAATTTGCAGCAAACGGCCGAATATTCATTCCGGATGGGAACCATTCGTTTCTTTCCTGAGCTGAGACTGATAAAACTAGAGTAAGGACAAACAAAAAAAGAATAACTTTCCGCATCAGATTGTTTCCGTTTTCGACATTAGCTTCTTTTTAATTTTCTGTTTTACAAGCTTGTTGTAGCCGTACTTGAATTTTGAAGTTAGGCTGGCTAAGGCGTAAAGATTTGTAGGAAAAGCAAAGGATGGTTCAAAATAGCAATTTACTGTGCAACCTTTACAATAATCAAATCTTCCTTCCATCTTCTGGAAATATTTGATCTTTTCTGATTGCCTGATTTCTTTTAATGGTTTATCAATCTTTATTCTTTCATGTTCAAAATGATAACACGGTAAAATAATTTCGTTGTAGGGTGAAATAACTATTACCCGTGAGACAGCTTTACAGGAAGGGTCGTTTATATTATTTCCTCCGTCGCGCCTGAGTTTCATAAAACCTTTATTCAAATAAACATCGAGTTTGCCATCACAATATTTATCTATATAATCCACAGCTTCATTACTCAAACCAGGGTTTCCGAAATAAGAAAAAACAGGATTTACCAAAAGCACCAGTCCATGTTGCTGAGCTAATTCATGCATCTGAGGTAGTTTTTTATAAGTATCATTAGTTACAGTAAATAAAATATCAGGAAACTCACCATAAGACTTTGCTATTTCAATACTTTTAAAAACATGACTATAACAATCCACTTTTCTGATCCTGTTGTGCTCTTCTTCATCGGGCGAGTCGAGCGAAAAGTGAAGCAGATCAATATTACCAGCTAATTTTTCTGCAAACTTTGAATAAAGCAAACCGTTGCTTGTTATGCTAGTTTGCATCTTAAATTTTTTGGCGTATTCAGCCATTAAATGAATTTCTTTGTGAAGAAGCGGCTCACCGCCTGTAAGGTCAATAAATTTTACTCCGAGTTCCGCCATTTGTGAAACATTCGATTTAAACTCATCGAGTTTTGCATATGGAGTATTCTTAAAATTTTCGTGATCACCAAAATGGCAAAACTCACAAAAAGCGTTACACCTGTATGTTACATAATAATTGCAGAGCAAAAGCATAAGTTAATTATCCTAATATTTTCTTCCTTTCCAAACCACCTTCCTGCTGAGCAACACTATAAACGGAAGTGCCAGTACATAAACTAAATAATACAATTGAAAGCTGATGAAATACCGAAAGTTTTTTCCAATCCCAAGATTTTTTAATACCGGATAAATTACAAAAATATCCAGTATCATTTTAAGAACAATCAAATATAAACATAGAGGTGTGTAAAAGAAAGGAGTAAGTAGTATGCCAAGATATGACAAAAATCCTACAGCCATTATTAAAAAACCACGGAAAGGAACATCCAACCCTCCAACTGCCCATCTTTTTTTCTGATGAAACAGAGACTTGATATCAGGACATGGAAGTGAAGTAACAAGAGAATCCTTATCCAAGGGAAAAATAATTTTGTATTTATGAAGCTTATAGATAGCCATCATAAGATTAAAGTCTTCTGTAACACTGAATGGAAGATTTTCATACCCACCAACTTCATCGTATGCTTTTTTCCTGTAAGACATGTTATTGCCAATACAACTAATAGGGCTGCCGAGATTTATTGTGCTAGAAGCCACAATTAGTAAATAAATAAAATCGAGACTCTGCATTCCGGAAAAGTGATCGAACGCAGTTTGTGTAGTAATTCCATTAACCATTCCAACATTTTTAAAATAATATGATGCGGTTCTTTTCGCCCAAGTTGGTTTAACTTCACAATCTGCATCTGTAGTCATTATTATTTCGTTATTTGCGGCTTCCAGTCCGGTAGCCAACGCATTTGTTTTCCCTTTCAATTTCCCGATTTCTTTTTTTGTGATTATCTTCCTGAATCTTTTTTTACCCGAAATAAAATTTTTAATAATCTCTCCAGTGTTGTCAGTTGATTTATCATCTACCAGGATTATCTCAAGCTTACCATCCGGGTATATGAGTTTATCAAGCGATTCCAGGCATCGTAAAATATTTTCTTCTTCGTTTCTTGCTGCTACAATTACAGATACTGTAGGAAGATTTGTTTCCTCCATAGTTGGAAATCTTTTGCCAACTCCTATAACAAAAATGACTGACTGAATAAAATAGGCGCAAATAACAATAAAAAATATTATCTCAAACATTCTTCAGGTTCTCCTATTTCATATCCGTTTTTATTTGCAGTTTCCAGGATAATATTTATTGAATCCTGTATTATATTCATAGATTTTATGCTGTCGTGCAAAACAACTATTGAGTCTCTTCTTAAATATTTCTCTACCGACGCTTTAACTTTTTTTATATCCCCTCTGAAATCATAAGTAAGCAACGACCACATAACATTTGTTAATCCACACTTTTTTAACAATGAGGACGTATTAAATTTGAACTTACCGTGTGGCGGCCTGAAATACTTAACTTTGTAACCGAATTTCTCTTTTAATAATATCGTGAAAGAATTTATTTCATTAACAGACTCAGAATAACTTATTTTTGTCAGTTGTTTATGGTTAAATGTATGATTCCCGATTATATGCCCTTCATTTAATATTAATTTTGAAAGTTCAGGATAATTTTTAACGTTATTTCCCACGCAGAAGAAAAGAGCTTTTATTTTATTTTCATCAAGAATCTTTAAAATTGATTCAGTAGTTCCGGTATTTGGTCCATCGTCAAAAGTCAAAAGTATTTTGCGATTGAAGGTATCCCATCTGAAACTACCGAATGTTTTTTTTAAGATTAATGGCGGATTATATAAGTATTTCAATTTCTGTTTTGTTTAGTTTTTCAAAAAACTATTCTTAAATTAGTAAATACGCTTTCTTCTAACAAATCAATTAAGTATGAAACATTTGCCTGACCACCAGAAAGGGATAGTTGCTGTTTTAGCTGCGGCTTTATTATGGAGCACAGGAGGAATACTGGTAAAACTGGTATCTATGACGCCAATGCAGATATCATTTTCCAGATGTTTCTTTGCATCCATTGTTTTTCTGGTTCTATTCAGGAAGAAACTCCTGCTCGTAAATTGGTTTACATTTGTGAATGCACTTTTTTATGCTGCTCTGCTAACTCTCTATGTAGTCGCTACAAAAACAACAACCGCCGCAAATGCTATTTTCCTACAATACACAGCTCCAATATATGTTCTGTTGCTTGAACCTATTTTCAACAAAACTAAATATGAAAAAATAAATATTATCACAATTTCAATTTGCTTTGTTGGCATGATTTTATTTTTCACGGGCAAACTTTCTCCCGGTGATTTGAAAGGAAATTTACTGGCCTTACTTTCCGGAGTAACTTTTGCAGCATTCCTTCTGGGAATGAGAAAAAACGATCACAAATACCAGTTTAGTTCAATTTTTTATGGAAATATTATTGTTGTACTGGTATTGCTTCCATCAATGTTTGGAATAAAAAGTATATCGCTTCCGGATTTTAGCATGCTCGCTTTCCTGGGAATTTTTCAGATCGGAGTTGCCTATGCAATTTTCAGTTATGGATTAAAAAGAGTTTTTGCAGTTGAAGCTTCTTTGATTTCAATGATTGAGCCCGTTCTTAATCCTGTTTGGGTTTTGATATGGTATGGCGAAGTTCCTTCTTTTTATGCCGCAATCGGTGGAGCGATAATTTTGCTGGCAATTGCTGCAAGAACTATAATCAGTGGATCACCAGCTTTAAGAGCGAGATTTAAAAGTTAAGGAGCCAGCCTTACAATTCTCCATTTATCTTTTTCTTTAAGGTAAGCAATTCTATCGTGAAGCCGGTTTGGTCTTCCCTGCCAGAACTCAAAACGGTTAGGAATTATTCTGAATCCTCCCCAAAAATCAGGAAGCGGTACTTTATTTTCGGGATATTTACTTTTTATTGCCTCAAATTTTTCTTCCAGAGACTTTCTGTCCAGGATTTCAGAGCTCTGTTTTGAAGCTAGTGCACCTATCTGACTTTCGTATGGCCTTGTTTTAAAATATTCTTCAGATTCCTTTTTTGATATTTTTTCAACTTCCCCCGTAACTCTCAATTGTCTTTCTAATTCTTTCCAGAAAAAAACTACAGAAGCTTTCGGATTCTCTGTTAAGTCCTTTCCCTTTCTGCTTTCGTAATTAGTAAAAAATACAAGACCCTTTTCATCAATACTTTTAAGCAACACTATTCTTGCAGAAGGGACTCCATTTGTATCTGCAGTTGCAACTGTCATTGCATTCGGGTCCAGTATTTGTGCATCTATAGCCTCTTTCATCCAGACTGAAAACTGTTCAAAGGGACTTTTACTTACCTTAGACTCATCTAACTCTTTGAGGGACCAGGTTCTTCTTAAATTTGCAATTTCTTCATTATTCAACATTTATATTTACCTTCATATGTTGAGAAAAATTAGATTATAATAAAATATACCTTATATTGACTAAGTTTTTATTTGAAAATCTTCTTAATTTTAATGTTTAAGATATGAAATTTTCAGTTCAGCCTAAGGAACTAAGTAGTAACATTGCAGAATTTCTCTCAATTACAGTCTAAATTTTGACGGCTGAAAGCTAATTCTGTTTTATCTTTTATAAATTTAACGAATATTACTAAAACTTTTAAATCCTTTTAGAAATGAAGATAGGCGATTTGACTAAAGAACAAAAAGAAGAACTGGAAAAGTTTGGTGCAAATACCTGGTTTGTAGAGTATCTTCATAAACTTTATGAAGAAAATCCATCCGAGCTCCCGGAACAATGGAGAAGTTTTTTCAGTGGTGAACCCACTCTTTCAAATAACGGCAATGGTTCTAAAGTTACTAAATCTGTAACACCTTTAGCTGAAAATACACCAATGCCTGAGCCGGGAAAAGAAGACCAGGTAAAAATAATTGCAGGCAGCGCAGCACGAGTGCTAGATAATATGACATCAAGCCTTACCATTCCTACTGCAACATCTCAAAGGTCAATACCGGTAAAATTGCTCGAAGAAAACAGAAGACTTATTAATAATCATCTTAAAAAAACTGAAGAAGGTAAAATTTCATTTACTCACATTATAAGCTGGGCAATTCTTAAAGCAGTTAAAAAATATCCGGCGATCAATAACGCATTTACTGTAATAAATGATAAACCCCACTTAATAGAACGAGCAAATGTTAATCTTGGGCTTGCGATCGACATTGAGAAAAAAGATGGTTCACATTCACTTATTGTTCCTAATATCAAGAACGCAAACAAGATGAACTTTCGGGAATTCTGGCAGAAATATGAAGATCTTGTCACAAGATCCCGAAAAGGTCAGATAGACCCTTCTGAATTTCAGGAAACTTCGATAACACTTACAAATCCCGGAACTTTAGGAACAGTAGCTTCAGTTGCAAGATTGATGGTTGGACAAGGTGCTATAATTGCAACGGGTGCGATACAATATCCTGCAGAATATCAGGCAATGTCTCAGTCAACAATTTCTGCACTCGGTATCAGCAAAGCTATGAACATAACCAGCACGTACGATCATAGAATTATTCAGGGAGCAGAATCCGGTTTATTCTTAAAAGAAGTTCACGAACTTTTGCTGGGAGCAGAAAATTTTTATGATGAAATATTTAAAGATCTGAATGTACCTTTGCGGCCAATCGAATGGATGACAGATTATCAGCCGGGAACTTTTAACGGTGGCGGAACCAGTACAGAAGAAATCGAAAAACAGGCAAGAGTTTTGCAGTTGATCAACCTATACAGGGTTCGTGGACATTTAATTGCAAACCTCGATCCGCTTGGCTCAAAAACGACCTATCATCCAGAACTCGACCCTGCAACTTATAAATTTACTCTCTGGGACCTTGACCGAAAATTCATCACAGGTGGTTTCAGTGGAATGAACGATGTAACATTACGTGAAATATTGCAGCGACTTCAGAAAACCTATTGTGATAAAATTGGTGCTGAATATATGCACATTCAAAATCCGGTTGAAAAAGCATGGCTGCAAAGTAAAATGGAACCCGTTCAAAACGTACCTGATTTTAGCTTAGAAATTAAAAAGACAATTCTTAATAAATTAATTATTGCAGAAACATTTGAACATTTTATACACAACAGGTTTATCGGGCATAAAAGATTTTCACTCGAAGGGTCGGAGACATTAATTCCTGTTCTTGATTTAATTTTAAACGAAGCCTGTGAACAGGGTATTCTTGAAGTTGTACTTGGTATGGCACACCGCGGAAGATTGAACGTGCTCGCAAATATTATCGGGAAATCATACGATTCAATTTTTTCCGAATTTGAAGATATACAGGATCCAAATTCTATCGAAGGTTCGGGAGATGTAAAGTATCACCTTGGCGCTACGGGACAATACAAAACCAGCAATGGAAAAACGATTACAGTTTCAGTCGCTTCAAATCCAAGCCATCTTGAATGGGTCAATCCTGTTGTTGAAGGAATTGTCAGAGCTAAACAAACGCGTTTGGGCGACAGCAAGGAACACAAAAAAATAATGCCTTTACTAATCCACGGTGATGCAGCATTTTCTGGACAGGGGGTTGTAGCAGAAACATTAAATCTTTCACAACTTACCGGCTATAGAACAGGTGGAACCGTTCACATAATTATAAATAACCAGATCGGATTTACAACAACACCGGAAGATGCAAGATCGTCTGTCTATGCAAGTGACGTTGCAAAGATGATACAGGCACCGATATTTCACGTAAACGGAGATGATCCCGAAGCCGCTTTGTGGGTTGCGAAACTTGCTTTTGAATTCAGGCAGAATTTCAAAAAGGATGTAGTTATAGATCTTTTTGGTTATAGGAAACACGGCCATAACGAAGGTGATGAACCTGGATTTACTCAACCATTGCTTTATGAAAAGATTAAAAATCATTCTTCTGTAAAAGAAATTTATTCAAAGGCTCTGCTTGAAAATAGATTACTTAGTAAAGACGAAATTAATCAGATGAGCAGTGAAATTGATTCATTACTTACTGACGCGTTTGATAAAATTAAAAAGAAAAGCTCAACATTTAATGCTGATGCTCCATTGGCTGTTTCCAGGGAAAAAATTGAATCAGTTGAGCCAACAGAAGATACGAGCATTTCAGAGGAAACTCTTAAAACTATCATCAACGGCATAACTAAAGTTCCTGATAATTTTCATGTCCATCCTAAACTGCAAAAGTTTCTTGAAAGGAGAAAAGGTATTCTTGATGGTTCGGAAGCTGCTGACTGGGCTTTGGGTGAAGCTATTGCATTCGGAAGCCTTCTTCTCGAAGGAACCCCTGTGAGACTGAGCGGACAGGACAGCGTTAGAGGAACATTCAGCCAACGTCACTCTGCCTTAACTGATATACAAACCGGAGAAGAGTTCATTCCGTTGAATCATATTGCAGATAAACAGGCAAGAATAGAAGCTCTTGACAGCTTCCTTTCAGAAGCTGCGGTTCTTGGATTTGAATATGGTTACAGCACAGCTGATCCACTTGCACTTGTCTTGTGGGAAGCACAGTTTGGTGATTTTTCTAACGGAGCACAGGTTATTATTGATAATTTTATAGTTGCATCGTATGAAAAATGGAAACTAAGAAATAATGTTGTAATTCTTCTCCCCCACGGATACGAAGGACAGGGACCCGAACACTCAAGTGCAAGATTGGAAAGATTTCTGATTCTTTGTGCGGAAGATAATATGCAGGTTTGTAACGTAACAACTCCGGCACAATACTTTCACCTTTTAAGAAGACAGATAAAACACGCAGTTAGAAAACCCCTTGTATTGATGACACCTAAAAGCTTACTTCGATTACCGGAAGCAAGGTCTGTAAAAGAAGAATTCATTAACGAGAAATTTCAGGAAGTTATCGATGATAATAGTATAAATGCAAATCAGAAAGTTGAAAGAGTTATACTATCGAGCGGAAAAGTTTACTACGATCTAATTAAATATCGTTCCTCAAATAATATTAAAAATGTACCTGTTGTCCGTGTTGAACAATTTTATCCGTATAGTTCCAAAAAATTCGAAAAGATATTTTCAAAATACTCAAATGCTAAAAAAATAGTTTGGGTTCAGGAAGAACCTAAAAATATGGGTGCCTGGAATTTTATGTCACTTAGATTGACGGAGAAACTAACCGCACAACAAAAACTTTATTATTCCGGGCGGCCTGAAGGAGCTAGTCCAGCAGTTGGATCTTCAAGACAGTCAATTCAACAACAGCAGGCAGTAGTTGAAGAAGCTTTTAAATTATAGGAGAATATTATAAACCACTTTTACTTTTAAATTTAATTTCAGCAATTATCATTTGGTACTTGTTAAATTTTCACCTGTTGGCTTATCTAAAAGAAACTTTAAGGTAAATATACTACCCTTCCCGGGTTTACTTTCTATAGTAATTTTTCCTCCACTCATGTCTACATATTTTTTTACTAAAGTTAATCCGAGACCAGTACCTTCATACTTTCTGTTGAGACCCTCACTTATCTGTCTGAATGGCTCATAAACCAGTTCGTGATATTCTTCCGGCATCCCGATTCCGGTATCTTTTACTTCTATAATAGCGTTCTCTGTTTCTTTACTGGCAGTAATTGTTATCGCGCCTTTTTCCGTATACTTTAAAGCATTGTTCAATAAGTTATTAATTATTGATATAAACATATTTTCATCTACATAGGCTATCAGGCTTTCTTCACTGGTTTCCAAAACAAGAGATAAATTTCTGTTTTCTGCTACCGGCTTGAATAATTTTACCTGTTCATTTAAGTGCTTTAATAAATCCTGCTTTTTAAAATCGACCTCTTGTTTTTCAGCTTCAATTTTTGAAATATCAAGTATATTGTTCAAAGTTTGAGTCAGCCTTTTGCCACTATTTTTTATGATATTTGCCATTTCAACTAAATTCGGATCCTTCAATTCGCCTGCTAAAAACTCTGCGTAACCCAAAATACCAATAAGAGGTGTCCTGAGTTCGTGACTCATATTTGAAAGAAAAATATTTTTAAGACGATTCATCTCTTCAGCCTTTTCTTTTGCTTTTATCAATTCTTGCTGCTCAAATTTCCTCCCTGTTATATTTTCCTTAACTGCTATGAAACTTGTTATATTGCCATTTTTGTCAATCAATGGAGAGATTAACGCTGACTCCCAATATAGTTCTCCATTTTTTTTCTTATTCTGAAGCTCTCCACTCCATTCTTTACCTGACAGAATTGTATTCCACAAATTTGTATAGAACCCTTTATCCTGATGGTTTGACTTGAGTATGCGTGGATTTTTTCCTATCACCTCTTCTTTTGAATATCCGGTAACCTCACAGAATTTATCATTTACAAATTCAATTTCTCCTTTTGGACTGGTTATAATAACTGAAGCAGGACTTTGCTCAACAGCTAGCGATAATTTTTTATATTCTTCTTCTGCCTGCTTTTTATCTGTAACATCAACTAAATAACCTCTCATTTTTTCAAGTTTCCCCGAATCATTAAAAACACCGGTTGTCATTGCCAACACAAGCAGCCTTTTATTATCCAATGTTTTTAATTCAACTTCATAATTATTCAGTCTCTTATTTTTTTCAATTTCTTTAATGATTCTTTCTCTGTCTTCAGGGTTTCCGTAAAAATCAATAATATTATATTTTGTTAAATTATTTTTATCAGAAATACCAAACAAGTTCAAAAAAGTTTTATTACAATCAATTATTATTCCATCTAAGTCTGTGACATAGTCAGCAGAAATATCATTTTCAAAGTAATCCTGCAATTCATCCCTGCTTTTCCTTAATTCCTCTTCAGCAACCTTCCGTTCAGTTATGTCCCTTATAGTCCCAACCATTCGTACAGGTTCGTTATTTTCATTAAATTCCAGTTTACCTAAACCATGAACCCATCTTTCCTCTTTATCATTCTTCCTGATAATTTTGTATTCCTTATCAAAGTTCTTTTTTAACCCCGTCACTTCATTTACAAAATAATCGCTCATTATATTCCTCCAGCCAGGATGAATCAAAGAAATCCATCCCTTTACCGTTTTATCAAAACCGGCTCCAATCCCGAAAATTGAATCCATAATCTCTGAACTTTTCCAGATGCCGGTTTTAATATCGAAAACATATGTGCCAAGTTGGGCAATTTTTTGAGTTTCTTTCAGGAATTCTTCACTTTTCTTAAGTCTCTTTTCACTCGTACTAATAATTTCTGAAACTTCATTAGTTGAACGTTGATCCGATAAGATTTTACCTATTAAAACAGTTGCCAGGGGGAATAAGATAATAACAGAAAGACCTATTCGTTGAATTACAGAAATAGCCTCAGGAAAAGGGAGAGTAAACATTATTAGAAGCATTACAACGTGAACTACAATACCAAAATATAAAAGCTGCATAAGTTTTATTTTTTTATCGACTATCTTTATGTATTCGTAGTATATCGATCCGATTAACACTGAGAAAAAAATTACCAGCGATCCGGGCAAGACCCCGAATCCTCCCTGGTACAAACGAAAAGCCAGCGCCATTATGCCTGCGATTATTCCCGATACCGGTCCGAAGAATAAAGCTGCCAGACTCAACACAACTGAACGTCCGTCAAATATTAATCCCTCTGAAAAAACCAGCGGGCGCATCATACCTACTATGGCAACTATGCCAAATAAAACTCCCTGGATAATTAAGCCTGTCTTAGTATGACGGGAATATCGCCTATCAACAAAGCCTGAAACAATGCTTAATGCAACTAACAGCGATAGATTATAAATAAATTCAATTAAAATCATAAATTTATAATTATTGACTTAGGCTATTTGGGAATAAGAAACTAAAAACAAATTTCAATTATAAATAATGTTTATGTTATAGTTCATTTACGTAATTACACCCGGAATGAAAAAAGGAAGAATATATATTTCATAGACTTATCCCCGTTAATAGAATATAATTAAATTAACAATTTGCAAATAAAAAACAAATTAAATAAATCTTTCGTTCCAAACTTGTGAGATTGTTGTACCGGAACAACTTATGAATGATAATATTCTTTAGTTGAGGTATTAATTTGGCAAGTTGATTATAATAATCTATTTCTTAATATTTGCTTGTAAAGAGAAAGGATATGCGGCAGTAATTCAGTGGTAGAATGTCAGCTTCCCAAGCTGGACGTCGCGGGTTCGAGTCCCGTCTGCCGCTCAAAGTAAGCCTAATTAAATTCAAAGGATTCCGATATAAATTATCGCCAAAATAACTTTGAAGTTTGATAAAAAAATCAAATATTTGAAGTCTGAATTCTGAAAATAAAAATTGAAAATTCGGGCGCTTAGCTCAGTTGGTTTAGAGCATCTGCCTTACAAGCAGAGGGTCCGCGGTTCGAATCCGTGAGCGCCCACAAATC
>CAZQQD010000007.1:0-57260 GCA_964595355.1 uncultured Ignavibacteriaceae bacterium
AATGATCTTGTCGAAATTGATTTTTCCTCCCACTCATACGCTTTTTGATAGTCACCTTTTAAATAATATATATAAGATAAATCCCATGGATCTTCCAGCGTGTTTTCAGATGCATATTTCATAAAACGATTCATTACTGCACCGGCTTTTTCTTTTTGATTACATTTTGAATAAATAAATGCGAGTGTTACCTGTAATAATTCAGATCCCCATCCATCCTTAAATAATTTTTCCGCTTTTCCTGCATTAATTAGTGCTTTGTCATATTCATGCAGAAAAATATATGCATAGGCCTGTTTAATATATCCCCAAATCCAATTGGGGTGTAGCTCAAGGGCTTTACCGAATGCACTAATGCTTTTCTGAAAATTACTGGCCACCAGGTTTGTCCACCCCAGGTTATGTAAGCTTGAAATGGAAACGGGATCAAGCTCTACAGCTTTATCTGCAAGAGGTAAGGCTTCCTGGTACCTGCCTACGTCAGCTAATGTGGCCGAGTACCTGATATATATGGTAGCATTAGTCGGATCCAGTTCTAAAGCTTTTTTATAAGATTCAACTGCACCCTGCCAATCCCAATCGTAATAAAATTTTAAAGCTCCTTCGGATGCATAAATCTCAGGAAGGTTTGGATCCAGCGCTTTGGCTGCTTCAATTGCTATTCTTGCTTCGTTAATTATCTCTTTTTGAGGTGCATTTAAGAAAAGAGTTTGGACAATTTTTTCATTGGCAATGGCGGCATATGCCTCTGCATAGGTTGGGTCTATCCTGATGGCTTGCCTGAAATGTTCTAAGGCTTTTTCCGATTCTTCCGGTGTGGATCCATAACTCAAATATCTCCCCTTCAGGTACTCAGCATAAGCTTCGGGCTTCACCTGTTTCTTTTGCTGTAAAACTTTGGGTCTGTCTACCAGAGTAATCTGCAGTGGATTCATTAATGAAGCAATAATGGAATCTTCAATTTTTGATATATTGTTATTGGTAAGCTCGTACTTATTCCCCCAGATCTGATTCTGGTTTTCCGTATTTACCAATTGACAACTTAGGTAATACACTCCGTTGTTTTGCATCAACTGGCCAGTAAGGACTGCATCCGGATTTAATAATCTCTTTATGCTGTTAATACCTTTGGAAGTGTCATCTAAATTAAATGTAGCCGAACGTGCAAAAACTTTTACATCCTGGAATGAAGAAAGTCGGTTAATGAGATTTTCAGGGATCCCATCTGATAGGTAGGAGATAGAAGTATCCTTTTGCAGATTTTCAAACGGAAGAATTGCCAGCGATTTTATTTTGCTCTCACTATTATTAAAAAGAAGAAAAATGATTACTGCAATTACAAAAGCAACCGCAATACCAGAAATAATTTTTATTCGATTCGATGTTCTGTTTTTATTGTTTATTCCTGAGGAATAAGCAGGAGTTTGTGTCCTATTGCTTTGAACCAACATTGAAAGATCAGCAACCAAATCTTTACTGTTCTGATATCTATCATCCTGATTTTTTTTGAGAACTTTATCAATTATTAATTTTAATCCGTCAGGAATATTATTTCCTAATTCAGGTTCTTCATTTAAAATTGAATATACTATTGCCTGGTCATATTCACCTCCAAAAGGCAAATTGCCTGTCAGCATTTCATAAAGCACAATACCAAAAGACCAAATATCCGTACGATGATCAACTTCCTCTCCTCTTGCTTGTTCGGGTGACATATAAGCTACTGTCCCGACTGTACTTCCTACTTTAGTTAGTTGAATCCCTCCCTTCATCTTTGCCAGACCAAAGTCCATTATTTTAACTTTGTCTTCATCGGTTATCATAATATTCTGAGATTTTATATCTCTGTGTACAATTCCTTTTTTATGTGCTGCTCCCAATCCTTCTGCAATTTGTATGGCTATGTTGACTGCTTCTTTAACGGCAACCGGCCCTGATTTGATTTTTTCTTTTAACTCAATTCCCTCTATATATTCCATTACAATAAATGTATCATGGCCTGATTCTTCTATGGCATGAATAGTAGCAATGTTAGGATGATTTAATGCGGCTGCAGCTTTAGCTTCAATCTTAAATCTTTTTCTTTCTTCGGAGTCACTAGCGATATGCTTTGGCAAAAACTTGATAGCGACTTTCCTTTCAAGCTTTGTATCTTCGGCAAGATAGACTACACCCATTCCCCCTTCGCCGAGTTTTTCGAGAATCTTATAATGAAGTATTGTTGAGCCTACCATTTAGCCCTTCTACGAATGGATGGATTTAACTTAATTAAATAAAAGAGATTAGGCAATAAGAATTTTGCTCATGCTTAAAAGCTAAGAATTTGCCAAATCCGGTTGGGAGAATGAGTAACTAAATTTTATTTTAATTTCTTCAAAAGGGTCTGGAATCTTGGTTCGTTCCTGAGTGGGTCGTAATCAGGATCATGTTCGATCCAATCTCTTTTCCCGAATCCTTTTGCAACGGCTTTTTCCAAAAAATTAAGTGCTTTCTCTTTATCGCTTTTTGCATAAAGACATACTGCGTTAATTAAAACACCGGCATCTTCAGGATATAACTCAAGTGCACGGTTTATCCACCGAAAAGCTTCTTCTTTTTCCCCGATATCAAACAAATTACCGGAACCAAGAGATAATGCTCTCCGGTCGTCCGGGTTAACTTCTATTTGTTTCCTTGCTCTCCTGATACCTTCCAAAAGAGTTTCTTTTTCCTCGACCTTTTTACCCAGCACACCCAGTGATTGTGAGAGTAGCAGCATACTCTGAAAATCTTCCTTACGCAAATCAGCAGCTTTACGGAATAGTTCTACCGATTTCTCTATCTGGCCATTCGCAAAAGAGGCTCTTGCATAGAAATAATATGCATCAAAAAAATTCGGGTTCAATCTAATTGCTTCTTCATATTCCTTTTCAGCTTCATCATAATTACAGCCCAGCGAAAGCACAAAAGCGCGTGCCGTATGGCTTTCAGCAAGGTTTGGAGCTAAGGATAGAGCTTTCGAACTATTTTTTTCTGCTGCTGCAAGATCCGAATCTTTTGAACCTTCCCATTCGTAAAGCCACGAATGAGCGTCGGCAAGGCCGGCATAAGCAGAAGCATATTCAGGATCAATTTCTACAGCCCTCTTAAACATCTCCTGTGCTTCTTTCAGAAAAAGCTGGTGAAACAACTGGCGTCCTTTTAAATAATACTCGTAAGCTTCGATGTTTGTCTCCGGCCGGTGTATTGCCTCTTTTTCCTTCGGCGTTAAAAAGCCTTTTAATGAAGTTGCAACGTTCTCTGCAATATCTTCCTGGATTGCAAAGACATCTTCAAGCACACGATCATAACGGTTAGACCATAAATGTGATCCATCGGAAACTTTTATAAGCTGGGTAGTTATACGTAACCGGTTACCGGATTTGCGTACACTCCCTTCCAAAAGATTGTTAACATTTAAAATTTTACCAATTTCACGCACATCAAGATTTTTACCTTTAAATGAAAAAACCGAAGTACGCGCTATAACTCTTAAGTTATTTAACTGCGCAAGGGAATTAATTATTTCTTCAGAAATTCCATCACAGAAATATTCCTGCTCAGGATCGGCGCTCATATTTATAAAAGGAAGAACGGCGATGGATGAATCGGACTGAGCATCTTTTCTGTTTTCTTTAAATTCCATTTTATAGAGATCAACAAGAACTTCTTTTATCGATGAATATCTGTCGCCAGGATTTTTCTGTAATGATCGATCAATAATCTTCGGCAAGTCTGTCGGTGCATCAGAGCGATGATTTCTAACTGGTTCCGGCGCTTCATTTATAATAGAATAAAATACAGCTTGTTCATATTCTCCTTTGAAAGGAAGAACGCCGGTAAGCATTTCATATAGCACAACTCCAAAGGACCAGATATCTGTGCGCTGATCTACTTTTTCTCCTTTGACTTGTTCGGGAGACATATAAGCAGGGGTTCCTAAAACTGATTTGGTTTTTGTTATGTTAATGTCATCTTTTAATTTTGCCAGCCCAAAGTCCATTATCTTTATTTTACCATCTTCTGTAATCATTATATTTTGAGATTTGATATCGCGATGTACAATTCCATTCTTGTGTGCAGCTTCCAGGCCTTCTGCAATTTGTGTTGCTATCTTAATTACCTCTTCATTTGGTAGAGACGCATCGCGATGCGTCTCTACAATATCTTTTAATTCCTTTCCCTCTATATATTCCATCACAATGAAAAGTTCATTATCCGTTTCTTCAATGGAATGTATAGTAGAGATATTGGGATGATTGAGCTTGGCGGCAGCTTTCGCTTCGATCTTAAATCTTTGCCGTTCCTCTGAGTTTTCCGAGATATGTCTAGGTAAAAACTTAATGGCTACCTTTCGTTCCAGCTTTTGGTCTTCAGCAAGATAAACCACACCCATCCCGCCCTGACCGAGCTTTTCTAATATTTTATAATGAAGTATTGTTGAACCTGTCATTTAAATGTCCCGCCACCAAAGGATTAAATGAAATCTATACAAATATATGAGATTAGGCAAGAAGAATTTTAATCGTATTTAAAAAGCCGGGAACAAAAAAAATCTTCCCGAACGTATCTAACAACACGACTATTTGCTTTTCTGTATTAATATGACATATTTATATAAAAGAAAATCAGCTTGAGTTGTGCGTATGTCTTAATTGCTGCTTTTAATCATTTAATTTTTATCCGGAATGAAGGAAAAAATAGAGCTTACCGCAGAAATTAAGTACCAATTGCTGAAAGACATTTCCCATAAAATCAGGGGTACACTTGATCTTAATAAGATATTAAACCTGCTGCTTGATATACTGGAAAATATCATACAATATGATGCGGCGGGGATTTTTATTTTAACTGAAAATATTAGTTACCCGGTTAATTCATCCAGGCAAAAAATTGCAGGTATTGCACAAAGAGGATTCGGCAACCTGCCCCCGGAATCAGATACTATGTTGATGGAAGCAAAAGGCATTATAGGTCAGACTATAAAAACCGGAAAAAGTATTATTCTTAATGATGTAAGTAAAGATAACAGGTATATCGCTGGCAGAATAGAAACCCGATCTGAAATTACCACACCGATTTTCAGGAATTCAAAAACTATAGGAGCTTTGAATGTTGAAAGTGACAGGCCGGATGCATTTTGCTCCAAAGATATACAGATACTGAACTTCTTTGCGGAAGCCGCCTCAATATCGATTGATAAGGCACTGCTGCATTACCAAATTTTGGAAAAGAAAAAAATTGAAGAACAGATCCAGCTTGCTAAGAATATTCAGATTGATCTTTTACCCGGCTCCGATCCGGAAATAGCAGGTTACGGGTTTTCAAGCATTTGCATACCGACCTTTGAAATCGGTGGAGATTATTTTGATTATATCAGGCTGGATGAAAACAGGCTTGCTATTGTTGTGGCAGATGTTTCGGGCGATGGTATTCCGGCAGCTTTGATAATGGCTGCTTTTCGCGCTTTACTAAGATATAATGCTAAACTTTTTTCAGACCCGGGTAAACTAATGGAAATAATGAATGATCATGTATCAGATTTTATGAGACCCAGAGATTTTATTTCAACTTTTTATGGTATCCTGGATCACAAAACTCATAAACTGCATTATTGCAACTGCGGACATAACCCCGCCTTATTTTGTCATTCTGATGAAGTAAAATTACTGGAGAAAAGCGGGCCGTCCTTAAATCTTTTAAAGAATGCCGAATTCAGCTCTAATGAACTTAATTTAGCCGAAAATGATATGGTACTTTTTTACACAGATGGAGTTACTGAAGTTTTTAATGAAGACAATGAACAATTTGGATTAGATAGACTGATTCAAATTATTGGGAGAAAGAAGACTGAACCACCAAAAGGAATTGTTGAGAATATAATTTCATCAACAAAAAAATTCAATAAGTCTGATATATATAAAGATGACTTTACGTTGGTAGCGCTCAAAAGAGCTAATTCTGTTTTTTAAACAATAGATAAATTATGCTTTCCCGGTAGCTCAATTCTTTTTTACAATTAAGCGCCCTTTAAAAGGGTAATGCTTCGTATTGAACATAAGTTACTTATTTCAATTACTGACTTATTGTTTAGAAACTCTTAGTAGCCTCTTCAAGGTTATCGTAGAGATCAAAAATTCTCAGAGTATTCGTAGTCTCCAGTATTGAGTGCGCTATAGAATACGGTCTAACAATGCGAAGTTCCCCGTTTAACTTTCTGATATCCTTTAAGGCTATTACCAGCACTCCGATAAACGTTGAGTCCATAAACTCACAATAACTTAAATCAATCACCATTTTCCGCACCCCATTTGAAATATCACCGTTAATAATATTTTTAAATGTACCGGCATTTTCAATTGTTGCGCGGGTTAGATTTACGGTTTCCACCGTTATTTCTGCTATTGTGGTTTTTTCAAAGTCTTCCATCTGATTACCCCTTTGGAAGTTATGCTAAATAATGATAGTGAGGAGGACAAACTCTACCATAAGGTATGCAATTTTTTCCCCAAATGCATCATCTAGCATAAAAGATCTTCTCAAAGATTACGTGTCTAATTTAATCGATGCCGTTTACCTTTCACTTCCGGATGAAGTCACGCTATTATCAGAATTAATTGTAACAACATAATCATAGCAGGAGGCGCTATGAAGAGTATAAACTACCGGATCAGCTACGCCCTGAATCGCAATTGTGAATTCAATATCTCCCGGTGCAAATGTACGGCTTGCCGAAGATGTACCCGCCTGAAATTTTATCAATTACTTTGTCATTCACAAATTAATTGATTTATAGGTTTAATTGACGCCATATTAAATATACTATCCCGTAATAATTTTATTCTTAATTAAAATTAGGTTAATTTAATACTGTAAATATTCTCTTCCTCCAACTGTTCCTTCGGTAATTTATTATTTCTTTTTCTCTGCTCCATTATCCGGTCTTTTAATTTTAGCTGTAAAGCAGTAAGATTATAAAAATCTGGAGAAAAAAATATGGCACGGGAAAGCAGAAAAAAACCACCAGATACCAGCCCTGAAACCAATGATCTATTTTCTAATAAAGTTTCATTTAATGAAGCAATTTCTGAAACAGAGGACATTTTTATTGAGGCAAAAGAATTTGAAAGCTCTTTGAGAAAACCTGAATATGATATTGAGTGGGAAAAAGCAATGGGCAGCTACAGCAGCTATCCAAGAGTTCACAGGTATTCTAAAAATCATTTGCCAGGAGAAAATATTAATTGTAGTAATGCACTGTGTTTTAACGGCGGATTTTCTATCGCTTCAATAGTGAAAACTATGATAAGTAAAAAAGAAACGTTTAAAGAGGGAAAGGAACACTGCAAGGGTTATGAAGGTTCACCAAAAGGTAAACGTAAATACAGAGACTGCACACACCAGTTTGAATATAAAGTTACAATAAAATATTGCAGCCGCGGATCAAACGCATAACAACCAACAAAATGCTTCCGGAATAAAAATCAATGTAAACTGAAAAATCCGTATATTAAAATTAAACAGAAGACCAAAATGGATACAGAAGCATACCTTAAAAGAATTAATTACAATGGATTGCTTGCGCCCGGAATAGAATCTCTACGGCAGTTACAGCTTTCTCACCTGCTTACTGTTCCTTTCGAAAATCTAAGCATTCATATAAAAGAGCCAATTGTACTTCAATATGAATTACTATTCGATAAGATTGTCCGGCGCAAACGTGGAGGCTTCTGCTACGAACTAAACGGATTATTTTCTGCACTTCTGAACCGGCTTGGTTTTAACTCGGTAATGCTTCCGGCTGGCGTCGCAAAAGATGAAGTCGGCTTCAGCCCCGACTTCGATCATATGACAATAATGGTCATCCTGGAAGACAGATGGCTCGTTGATGTTGGATTCGGTGATTCATTCCGGCAACCTCTTTTGATAAACAACAGGGCTCCACAGTTCCAGAAAAATCGTTCCTACAGAATAGAAAACGATGGAAATTATCTTATACTTTATGAAAAAAAGATTGATAGTGACTGGAAACCACAATATCGCTTTACTCTTAGTTCCAGCAGGCTGAGAGACTTTGAGGAAATGTGTAATTATAACCAGACTTCACCGGATTCACATTTTACACAAAAACGTATCTGTTCAATAGCTAAACCCAACGGACGTGTGACACTCAGTGATATGAAACTGATTGAAACCTCAGGAAATGAAAAGAGCGAAAGAGTTCTCTCCGATGAAGCTGAATATGCAACAACACTTTTAAAAGAGTTCGGAATTATCTTGTGATATAATGGTAAAATTATGAACAACATATTCAGGCAAAGGATAAAATAGATAAATGAAAGCCAGAGAAAGCGGTATGCCGGACGAAAAAGCATGGGAACAGTTATTCGATATAGAAAAAATATTGAATGAATTGGAAGTTAACAATAAAGTTGAAAAACTTATTGACATTGGGTCCGGCTATGGCACTTTCACAATTCCGGCAAGCAGAAAAATAAATGGAAATGTATATGCTTACGATATTGAAGAAACTTTAATCCTAGAACTCGATTACAGGTTAAAAAAAAATAACATCAGTAATATTATTCTCTTCAATAAAGATTTTATCAGTGAAGGAACCGGTTTAAAAAATGAAGAAGTGGATTTTGTGATGCTTTTCAATATTCTGCACGCCGAGAGATCTTCCGACATTTTAGAAGAGGCTTATAGAATACTCAGAAAGAACGGTAAGGTTGGCGTAATCCATTGGAGATATGATTCAACCACTCCAAGAGGTCCGAGTATGTCAATCAGACCCAAACCCGAAGAGTTGAAAGACATGCTTATAAAGGCCGGATTTTCTATATTAAAGTACAATATAAATTTGCCGCCGTACCATTACGGTATACTGGCGCAAAAATAAAAGGGAAAATATGATGAACCCGAAAGACATAAAGCCGTACAAATACAATGGCGCACGCTCAATGGTTATAATGCACGAGCTGCATTTACAATCATTCCTGCAAACGTGGAAGGAAGCTAAAAAGGTAAATTTACCTTTACCAAAGACGGACAATCCTGATTACAAATCGCTTGAAACGCTTCTCTTTCATGTATTCAGAGCTGCGCGTGGATATATGACCTGGATGTGTGAAAAATTAAAACTACCGGACCCCGAAATAAAACCAATCCCCAAACCTGACGTGATCGAAAAGGAAGCGGATGAATACCTCGCACATCTTTTAGAAAAATGGCGAACTCCGCTGGCAGAAGTGCCGATCGATAAATTCGAATACGGAACATACACTTCACGCTGGGGAACGGATTACTGCATCGATGCAATGCTCGAACACGCAGTAATGCATCCTATCCGCCACGGGTTTCAGCTAAAGAATTTAATGGAAAAGGCGTAAGCTAATTACAACTAATTGTGAATTATAATCAAAAGGAGAAATTATTTTGAGAACTCTGATACTTTTTGTCGCTCTGCTTTTGCCGGGATTTATTTTCTCCCAGCAGGTTTCTGATTTATCATATAATCCAAAAATTGATAATCCTGTATATCCAGTCGGCAAAGGTCCGACAATATTTATAGACGAGGGACACAACAACTATCACACTAAAGATGGTCGTTATAAACCATTCTCTCTCCTGCTGGAAAAAGACGGATACGTTGTTAAAGGATACAAAGGTAAATTCAATCGAAAGGATCTTGATACCGGGAAAATTCTGGTAATCGCCAATGCACTGAACAAAAGAAATATTGACGACTGGTCTTTACCAACGCCTTCTGCATTTACAAAAACAGAAATTGAAGTATTAAGCAAATGGGTTTCCGACGGCGGAAGTTTATTCCTGATAGCCGATCATATGCCGTGGCCCGGTGCAAATGCAGAGCTTGCTTCTGCGTTCGGCTTTAAATTTTATAATGGCTTTAACTTTGATGTAATTAATCCAGCCTATTTCAGGGCAAGTGACGGTACGATTGCTAAAAATATAATTACGCTCGGAAGAGACAGTTCTGAAACAGTCCGGGAAATACCATGTACCGAAGGTCAGGCATTTCAAATTCCTCAAGATGCAAATCCAATCTTAATTTTCGATAACAGTAGTTTGATCCTACTTCCTGATACGGCGTGGATTTTTCACAGCAACACAAAAATGATAAAGATAAATGGATGGTGCCAGGGTGCGTATAAAAAATTTGGAAAAGGCAAAGTTGTTGTTTTCGGCGAAGCATCAATGTTCTCAGCCCAAATTGGCGAACCAGGGAAACGGAAAATGGGAATGAACAGGTTTGATGCCGGAGATAATCACAAATTGCTGCTCAATATAATCCACTGGCTGGATGGAATAATTAACTGAAATCAGGGCACTTCAAAAAAACGATCATTGCTTCCCTTACCTGATTTTGGTAATTTTAACTGAGAAATAATGATAGTTTTTTCATTTAACATCTCTTGAGCGGGGGGCTTGCGAAAGTAGATCGAATAAATGCCAAGGGAACCCGCCCGATAGTTATTATTTGTATTAAGAACCGCCGGATATTAAAATATATCAGGCTTTAATTATAAAATAATTCCAAATAGTTTTTTTAGGAGAACCAATTATGCACCAAAAAAGTATTGAACTACTAAATAAAGCCATAGCAGATGAATTATATGCCATTCATCAATATATGTATTTCCATTTTCATTGTGATGACCAGGGCTTTGACCTGCTTGCTAACCTTTTTAAGAAAACCGCCATTGCCGAAATGCTACACGTGGAAAGATTAGCTGAAAGAATATTATTCCTTAAAGGCGAAGTTGAAATGAAAGTGGGATCAGAAGTTCAGAAAATTCATGATGTGGAAAAGATGCTGAAACTTGCTGCAAAGATGGAGGAGGACAGTGCAAAAGAATATAACGAGTGGGCAAATGAGTGTTCGGCAAATGCAGATTCCAATTCCAGACAGCTCTTTGAGGCACTCGTTGTTGAGGAAGAAACCCATTTTGATCAATACGATACCGAATTAGAAAACCTGAAGAAGTTCGGTGCAAATTACCTTGCACTTCAGTCAATTGAACGAAGCAAAGGCAGGGATTCCGGGAGCGCTGGTTAACAAAAATCAATATTTTAGAGTTGCTTTATCGATATAGATCTGATCTGTTAAGAATTTCAGTCTAGATGTCAAACAGGGCTCTAAAATGAAAAACGGAATATCATTTCATAAAGTTCGATCAAATGAAAAAAATTTAATTGAGCTAATTGCGGATTGGTATTTAAAGGAATGGGATATTCCGGTTGAACAAACATGCAAAAGATTAGCAAATCTCCTTAATGACAATGCCATTTTTCAGTTGTTGCTATTAAAAGATAATGGTCCTTTAGCAACAAGGGGCTTATACAATAAAATAGGCCTCCTTAATGTTCATCCAAAATCTTTAAAATTTAAACCGTGGGTTGCTCTTCTTTTTACTCTAAAAAATCGTAACCATTTTAATTGTTTGTGGACACTTGCTGAAAACAGAGCATGGCAATTGTTTCCATCATTATTGTTTCTATCATAATCGATACAATACATTTATATCAAGGCACCTTCGGGATAGTTTCAATCAGTTTGTAAGGACTGGTGATTGGTTTTTATTATTACAAATACCGAAGATTATTGCCCTTGATTATTTCCCAAGCTTTATATGACAGCATCCAGATAATTATATTTGTATTGCAGGTTCCTGATGAGATATTTTTGAAAAAGAAGTTAATCAGCCAGAAAGGATGCGGAAGTCATTTGTGAGCACGAAGGAAAAATTGTGCCAAAACTCGTCCGATTCAGCCAGGTTCCACCCAGCCTACAACCAGCCTTCACCTGGCCTTAAAGTGGCTTTATGGCCCGTATTGGCACTTTTTTAAAAGTGCCTTAAAACGCTCAAAATCGCACTTTTTTAGTATCAAAAAAATTAAACTTTTTTAATTAAATTATTTAAAATGAAATAGCCGACCTGGACGACCTTTATTATTTTTTGTCATATGAATGATAAATACTCAAAAAGAAAATTAAATGAAAAATAAATTAATCATATTACTAATCGGTCAGAAAGGAAGCGGAAAAAGTTTTATCGGCTCCCTTTTGGAAAGTGAATTCAACGTAAAATTTATCAGGGTTGAAAACTGGGCTAAAGAAATAAAACGAGACAGAAATATTGATGATGAAAAATACCTGGAGGAAGTATTTGAAACTATCGGGAAAGGAGTAAAGCAGGAAGCTAACAGTTACGATCGTATCTGTTTCGAATCAACCGGCTTAACACTACAATTCGATAAAATGCTGGAAAACCTGAGAAAAGAATTTAATGTTGTTACAATAAAAATAGTCTGTGATCCTGAAGTCTGTATTGAAAGAATAAAATCGAGAGATCGGAATATCCACATCAATGTTTCGGATAATGAGATAAAAAGAATAAACGCAGAAGTTATTAGGAGAAACTATAAAACAGATTTTAAACTGCAAAATGATTCAAAGAGCAAAAATGAATTAAAAAAAGAATTAAATATGATTTTAAAAGAAAAAATCTGTAAATATATCCAATAAAAATAAAGAAAATAGATTTTTATCAGTGATGTTCTTTCCATATTGCTCTGGTGCAGGAAACAATTTAATTATTAAATAAAGGGAGTCTTTAAATGTTACCTGAAATAAAAGACTTATCAGAACATATGTTCTGGGCAGATATGAAAGTCTGGTCAGAGATTAATAAAATGCAAAATAAGGACACAAAAAATATTTTTGACCTGTTTTTTCATATGCATATGGTACAGCACGTATATTTATGTCTGTGGAAAAATGAACCGATAAACCACCTTGAAAAAATGGAATTTAATAAACTTGACGAAGTTCATGAATGGGGAGTAGATTTTCATCAAAAAAACCGGCTGTTTATTAACGATCTCGACGATAGCAATCTGCAAAAGGAAATTGAGATTCCATGGACTGAACATTTGGTAAAAAAATTAGGGAAACCTCCGGAAAATTCAAACCTGATACAAACAATTTACCAGGTAATAATGCACAGTGCTTATCACAGGGGGCAAATAAACAAAGAGATAAGAAGGATCGGCGGAGAACCTCCCCTAATAGATTTTATTTACTGGATCTGGCTAGGTAAACCAGAAGCCAAAGCTATTTTGAAATAACAAGAAATAAATTATATTTTGTTCGAACATGAGTGTGTGATCTGGTACAAACAGCAGTTCAGTTAGAAGGATACCCCTTACCTTATTTTTCTGTGAGGAATAGTATGAAAAGAACAATTTTATTTACTCTTGCTGTAATTTGTGGAGTATTAGTAATTATAACAATCCGCGAACGGTTTTCGTACGCTGCGCTATCTCAAGAGAATACAATAGATTCATCGAAAGTCATACAGCACGGTTTATGGGGAATCTATGATCAATCTCTCAATAATGCTAAATACATTGACCTGACGCACACTCTTACGCCGTCAATTCCTGTCTGGAGAGGTTTTGGACCGTCAACATTCGGACCGACTTTAAACCCTGAAACGGGCAAACCATATTCCTATGCTAAGGACGGTTTTGAAGCAACCCATTATAATCTCAGCACCGATCAATTCGGAACACAGCTTGATCCGCCCGCACACTGGGCTCCCGAATATCCTTCCATAGACGAATTACCGGCAACTTATGCAATCCGGCCACTTGTAGCCATCTCCATTGTTAAGCAGGTTAAGAAAGATCCGGGTTACAGTCTTCAGGTTTCTGACATTGAAAAATGGGAAGCCAGACACGGCAGGATCCCAGTGGGATCTGTTGTAATGGTACGATCTGACTGGTCAAAAGAGTGGCCTAATCCGGAACTTGCAACCTGCAAAGTTTTTCCCGGAGTATCATTGGCTGCTTTGAAGTTCCTACACCTGCAGCGCCACATTCTCTTTCACGGCCACGAACCCCTTGACACAGATACAACCTCGACACTCGAAGGTGAACATTGGTTGATGCATCACGGTTACACTCAGGCAGAAGGTGTGACTAATCTGGACAAAGTACCTGAAACAGGTTGTCTTATAACAATTGGATATCCAAAGTTCAAAGGGGGTTTAGGAGGGTACGCACGCTACATAGCAATCTGCCCGGCAGATTGGAAATATGGTATTACAGTTGGACAAGTACCGGAAGCGCCGTTACCTAAGAGTGATAAGATTCTTCAATGGAATATTAAACTTGGCGTGCGCGTACGCAAATAAAATATTTTGTGAAGGAAAAAATTACTTTGCTCTTTTGATCGGTAAAAATGAAAAATAGATTGAGAATTACAGAAAAATGAAGTTGTTAATTACAGGAAGCAGCGGACATCTTGGAGAAGCGATCATCCGATCGTTAAAAAACACTACTCATAGTTTTATCAGTATAGACATAAAACCGTCGGATTATACGACTCATACAGGTTCTATAAATGACAGGAAATTAGTAAAAAAATGTTTGAAAGGTATAGATTCTGTTATACATACAGCAACATTGCATAAACCGCACGTAGCTACTCACAGCCACCAGGATTTTATTAATACTAATGTAAGCGGCACATTAGTGCTGCTTGAAGAAGCTCTGGCTCAAGACGTTAAATCTTTCATATTTACAAGTACTACAAGCACCTTTGGAGATTTGCTTACACCTAAAAAAAGTGAGCCGGCGGTATGGGTGACTGAAGAGAGACAGTCAATACCTAAAAACATTTATGGGATAACCAAATCAGCAGCAGAAAACCTTTGCCAGCTTTTTTACCGTAATCATAATTTGCCCTGCCTGATCTTGAAAACTTCCAGGTTCTTCCCTGAAGAAGATGATAAAAAGGAAATTAGGAAATCATATGAAGATGCGAATGTCAAAGCTAATGAATATCTCTATAGGAGAGTCGATTTGGAAGATGTTGTAAGCGCTCATCTTCTTGCTATTGAAAAAGCAGAGGAAATTGGATTCAGCAAATACATAATAAGTGCTAATACTCCCTTTACACAAAATGATCTGGTTGCCTTGCATTCTGATGCGCCTTCCGTTGTTAAAAGACTGTATCCGGATTATAAAAAACTTTATAAAAGCTGGAAAATGTTTCCACATATTGACAGAGTCTATGTAAATGAAAAAGCGAGAAAAGAACTCGGCTGGAATCCCAAATACGATTTTACCTACGTTTTAAATTGTTTAAGAGATGGGAAAGACTTCAGAAGTAAACTAGCTATTGAAGTAGGAAGTAAAGGATATCACCCTGAGATATTTAAAGACGGACCATACCCAGTTCACTAAACAGAAATCTTAAATTATAAGATGAGAATGCTTCTAATATTATGTTACAACCGGCTAATTAATTCACAAAAACTCCCGAAATTTTTAAAACTTCGGGAATTTTTTACTTAAATAACTTTACTTAATTTACTGTTGTCCTGTTTTATTATTCTTTTTTAATCGCTTCATATATTTTTCAGGATCGGCTTTAATTTTCTTCAGGCATTTCTTGCAGCAGACACCAATTATTTCGCCGTGATATTTTATGAGTTGCATATCATCATCCAGTTCCTCACCAGAAACAGGACAGACAGAATTTACAGGAGTTCCTTCCTTAACACTCACAACTTCGTTGTATTGCGGGTCAGTATTTTTAGTGCTAAGCTGTGTTGTTGTTTTATCGTCTTCTTTTTTCTCTTTCTGCTGAGCAAAAGCAACCTTCGTAAGGCTTATACCTAAAAATAATATGAACATCATTAAAATTATTTTCCTCATCGTCTTTCCTTTTTTATTAATAATTTAACTTAAATTTAAAACTCATTCTACATAAAATAGTATTTAGCCTATTATATCTGGGCAATGTCATTTTCCGGTAGCCAGCCTATTTTACCATCATTTAACCGAATTTTTACCCAGTTATCCACTTTGTCTTCCATCCTGACTTTTAATCCTTCATGAATGACAAATGCATCGTTACTTTTAGAATCAGGAGAGAGCTTTGCAGAAACTGCTTGTGTAATGATTATCCCGTTTTTAACATTCAGATTCCTGTTTACATTTATAGATAAAATAACCACCGACAAGATAAACGCACAAAGTAATGCAAGTCCACTGAAAAATGAATAGCGCTGCACACCTGGATTTTTCGTAAAGAAGTAAATCCCGGCTGATACCAGTATTAGTATGAAAAGGAAATATGTAAGATACGTCCAGCCGGTTACGGAAAAAAATGACAGCAGGGATTCCCATATCTGAAAAATAAAAAATTCAGGCAGTGTATCAATCTTATCAACAGTTTTTGCATTTGCTATTGCAAGATTATGCTGAATGTCATCATCGTTTGGAGAAAGTTTAAGGGCTTTTTCATAATACAAAATAGCATAACCTATTTTCGCCTCCTTGTAATAAGCATTCCCAAGATTATAGAAAAGCGAAACTCCCTCGTATCCTTGATGGACTAATTTTCCGTAGTCAGTTATTGCACTTCGATAATTTCCGTTTTTATAAGCATCATTTCCTTGCTTCATAAGATCATCGACCTGAGAAGCCAGAGTAAGATTTACAAACAGCACTGAAAAAATTAATATTTTAAAAAGGCTTTTCATTCGTTAAGATATTTTCCTTGAGAAAATATTTTTTTCAATTTCTATAATTACTTTCGAAGTATCACTGTATATTTCATTCATGGCAGAGCTTTGGTCAGCGTTTGGTGCAAAACGAATATATTCACACTTTTCAATGGAATTTTTTAACTGGTTTATTAAATCTTCCGTCCCGGATTTTCTTCTTATTTCATCCGAAGCGCGTTCGAGAGAAAATTCCGATTTGGGAATGTGCAGCTTATCTTCAAGATATCCGAACAATGCCAGGGATATTTCAGAATAAAATTCTTTATGATTATTGGTTTCCATTAATTTCTTTGCTTTTTTCAAACGGCTTTTTGCAATTTTTTCAGCTCTCTGAAATTTAAGAAGCTGAACATTGCCGGCTAATTTATCTTCTCTTTTCTTCCAACCGATAAGAGCGATAAAAGCAAATAAAGGCACTCCAACCGCGGCCCAGAAACCAGTCTTGTAAATTGTTAATCCTGTACTTTTTTCAATATCATCGAATGAGGTTTTTATATATCGTATGTCTTCTCCAAGTAATTTTACATCCTCTTTGGAATATTCCGAATTATCACCTGCAGCTATATTCTCTCCCTGTTCTACATCAATGGTATATGGTTTTGATGCAAGAGTTACATAAGATCTTCTTGCAGGATCAAAATAAGAAAACTCTATAGCCGGAATTTCTTTTTTGCCAGGTGTCCTTGGAACAAGCAAATATTTTGTCGTTTTTGTACCTGAAATAGTACCTTTCCTATTGATCTTCGAACTGGTTTTTGGTTCATATTTTTCAAAACCATTAGGGAAATTTACTTCAGGAGGATTTACAAGATTTAAATTTCCACTTCCGGAAATAGTCACCTTCAAAGTGAGTGATTCGTTGGTTTTTAATTTTCTTTTGTCAATGTCTGTATTTAAAGAAAAATGTCCAACTGCACCGTTAAAGGATTTGGGAACATTATTAGAGGGCAGAGGCATTACGTCAACTTTAACAGCATTAGATTTTGCATTATAATTATAAACCTGGGCATTTCCGAAAGGATCATTAAAAAAATCATCGAAAAAGTTACTCCCGGTCCTTTTCTTTCTGATTTGCACAGGCACGTTTAACTCAAACTGAGTAACTGTCAACTTACCTGTCTGACTTGGAAACAATGCAGCCTTTTTCAGAATCCCTACCTTAAATTGTTTCCCATCATACATTTCTGTCCTGAAGTTTATGTTGTTCGGGGTTTCAATTTCTTCCGACCAAAAGCCCTGGTACTGAGGCAACTTCGAGATCGACATTTGTGCAGCAATGTTTAATCGTGTATAAAGCTTATAGGTTACTGTTACCTGCTGACCGAGATAAACTTTACTTCTGTCAACGACTGCACGAATGAATAAATTATCGGCAATTTCTTTAGTGGAAATTGAATTGTTATTTTGATGCTGTTGAGGTTTTACGCTGCCCTTTATAACCGTAATATTAAGTGGTGAAGTTTTGTATGTTGTCCCGTTGTAGTCAGCAGTAGCTACACCAATTGTAAATTTGCCGGTATTTTTAGGCTGCAAAATATAAGAATATGTGAGAGAGCCCGAAACTGCGCCATTTATTATCTGCATGCTTGAGGATTGGTTTGGTCCACTGAGAACGAGAAAATTTGCAAAGCCGGGAGCTTTAAAATTTCTAATACCGTTTATATCTTTTCCATTAAAAGTGAAATCCACTTCAAATTGATCGTTTACACCCATTGTCGTATTATTAACCGATGCGGTGAAAGTCTGAGAATACAAAGTCCCACTCAAAGAGAAAAGCATCAGTAAAAATATTTTTATAAACTTGCTAACCATAGTTTCGATTTTTTATTCTTAGTCTTATTCTTTAAAAACTGAATAAGATTATGGCCGGGATTAAAAGTATTACCAATCTTTATCTGTTTTAACTACTTTACCTGTTTTTTTTCTTAATTTCTTCTGAAGAGCCTGTTCATTATTTTTTAAAGCGTTAAGAATTCTTTCTGCATCTGCCTTTGATATCTGATTTTTCTTTGGTTGCTGTTTCTGGTTTTGCTTATTCTGTTCGTTTTTGTTCTGATGATTTTGATTCTTGCTCTGATCTTTTTTGTCTTTTTGATTCTGATTCTTATTCTGCTGATTCTTGTTATTTTTATTGTTCTTATTCTTGTCTTTATCTTTATTATTTTTATCCTTGTTCTTATTATTTTTTTGGTTGTTTTTCTGAGACAGAGCATAGGACAAATTATATTTTGTATCCGGATCATTGGGATTAAGTTTCAAGGCCTGTTTGTAGGCAGCAATAGACTGGTCTATTTTTTTATCCTTCAACAAGGAGTTACCAATATTATGATAAACCTGTGCTTTCTGTTCGTTTGTTTTGCTTTCAGCCAGTGCTTTCTGGTATGACTTTATTGCCTCATCAAATCTTTTCTGCTTGAAATATGCATCGCCAAGATTGAAACTTGCTGTATAATTTTTGGGTGATTTCTCCAAGCCTTTCTTAAAATTCACTTCAGCATCAGACGGTTTTCCTTCCTTATATAAATCCACACCTTTGTTTACCAAACTGCGTAAGCTTTGTGAAAATGTAACTGATGAAATAGCAAATAGTATTAAGATAATATTTAAGGTTACACTTTTTAACATAATTCCTTATTCAAGACCTAATTTCTTATTTAGTTTACTAAATAAAGGAGATTTTCGTTCCGTCATAAAAAATTCCAGCATCAGTAAAATTATTGCCGGGGCCAAAAAATAATAAAACCTATCCTCGTAATCAGTGACTTTTTTGACTCCAAACTCAGTTTTGGTTAATGATGAAAGATCTTTATAAATAAGATCCAGCTCATCCTGATTATTTGAGCCCCTGAAATACTTCCCTCCTCCCTGTGAAGCAATCTCTTCTAATGTTGACTCATCAATTTTTGTCAATACCGTATTTCCTTGCTGATCCTGTTTGAAACCGGTTTGCTGCCCATTGCTGTTATAAACAGGAATTGGAACACCATCTGGTGATCCGAGCCCTATAGTATAAATTTTAATACCCTTGTCAGTTGCATCTGTAACTGCCTTTTTTATGTCGCCCTCATGATCTTCTCCGTCTGTAATTACAACTACAGCTTTCTGTGTATTAAATTTATAATCAAACGATTTTGTTGCAAGGTTTATAGCAGATGCGATCGCAGTTCCGGGCTGCGGAACAGTATTAACATCTACAGCATTAAGAAACAGATTAGCTGCTGAATAATCCGTAGTTAATGGAAATTGAACATATGCTTCGCCGGCAAAAACTATCAATCCGATCCTGTCTCCATGAAGTTTGTCAATTAAATTTGAAATCTCGTATTTTGCTTTTTCAAGCCTGCTTGGTTTAATATCCTGTGCTTGCATACTTAAAGATACATCAAGACAAATATATACATCTATTCCAGCTTGTTTTACTTCTTCTACCCTTGTACCGATCTGTGGGTTAGCTGCTGCAACAATCAATAAAATAATAGCAAGACAGAGCACACCGGATTTTATTTTCTCTTTAAGGCCACTATAAGAAGGTAAGAGAACATCGTGTAGTTTCTTATCTGCAAAGTTCTCGAGCACTTTCTTTCTTTTCCTGCTAATAAACCAGAAAACTCCCACCAGTACAGGAACTATATAAAGTGCATACAAATATTCTGGATGTGCAAATCTAAACATAGCCCTAGTATAAATTTTTGAATTCTGAATTACGTATACTCATCATCACGGCACCTTCCTAAAAATCGTACTTGATAAACCTGCTTCCAGGAAAATCAAAAATATACCGGCTCCAAGCCAACCATAAAAAAGTTCTTTAGCCTGTCTGTATGATGTTATTTCAACTTTCGTTTTCTCAAGCTTATCAATTTTATCGTAAATATCTTGTAGAGTTTTTGTATCTGTTGCTCTGAAATAAGCACCGCCGGTCATATCTGCTATGTTCTGAAGCATTCCTTCGTCAATGTCAGCGGGAATCATCTGGTATCGCTTTCCAAACGGAGTTTGTACGGGATAGGGAGCCTCTCCTCTGGTGCCGACTCCGACTGTATAAATTCTAATTCCAAAAGTTTTTGCAATCTGGGCAGCAGTTAAAGGATCGATCTCTCCTGCATTATTAACGCCATCGGTTAAAAGAATAATAATTTTGCTTTTTGCCTTACTATCTTTGAGCCTATTGACAGCATCAGCAATTGCATTTCCGATTGCAGTTCCGTCTTCAATCATTCCGGTTTTTACCTGTGACAGAAGATTCTTCAAAACACCATAATCGATTGTCAACGGGCACTGCGTGAAAGCTTGCCTTGAAAAAATAACCAGTCCGATTCTGTCAGACGTTCTCGACGAAATAAATTTATCAATCACTTCTTTTGCTGCATCAATCCGGTTTGGTTTCAGATCTTCTGCTAACATGCTGCCTGAAATATCAAGCACCATAGCAATATCAATTCCTTCAGTATAAATATTTTGTCCAGAATTAAAACTTTGCGGACGAGCCAAAGCTACTATTAATAAAAATACAGCAATCGTTCTCAAAATAATTGGTGTATGTCTAAATTTTTCGCGCCACGATGCAGGTATCTCCTTAAATATTTTTAATGAGGAGTATTTTATCGAAGGCTGTCTCTTCTTCCCTTTAAGCCAATACCAAACAGGCAATGCCGGAACAAGAATCAGGAAGTAAAGAACCCATGGATATGCAAAAGTAATTCCCTTAAACATTTTCCGCCCCCTGTTCTACCCTTTGTTCAGCTTTCGGGATTGTTTTTTCTACTATTTCATTGGCCTGTTTCATCATTTCTTCATTGACCGAACTCATTGGGGAAAACTTTGCAAATTTTACCATGTCTGCATTATTTAAAAAGTTCTCTGTAATATCACGGATTATTTCTGTCTCTTTCCTCGATCTTAAAAGCTGCATAGTTTCAGATGTTGTTAGTTCAAGAGCGCGCAATCCGAATCTCTCTGAAAAATATCTTCTTATTATCTCGGTAATTTCTGAATGATATTCTTTTATTTTTCCATTCTGCCAGAGTTTTTTCTCTTCAAGTGCTCTCAGAGAGTTTAAAGCAATTACATGCGGCGGCAGTTTGATTACCTTTTTAACAACAGGCATACCTTCTTTTTTCTTCTTATATCTTCTGTATAAATAAAAAAGAACTGCAAGAACTATTACTCCGATCAAAATCCATAAGGCAATGATTTTCCAATCAAGCGGTATTTTCTGAGGATCTTTCACATCTTTGATATCTTTCTGAAGATCAACCTTTACAAGACGAACCGCAAATTGTACAGGATTTGCCTGAACTGATTTCAGAGTAGCATCAGAAGTATCCAGTCCTGAATTACTCAGAGTATCTTTTCCAACTCTGTAATAAATATTTATCGGAGGAATTGTGACATCTGCTGAATCATATTTAGATAATGTGAAATTAAAGGTGGTAGTTTTCATCCCGTTTTTTTCAGTATAGACCGGTTTACCTGCTTTAATTATATCAACGCCTTGCAGGCTGTCCTGTATAACAGGAGGGATTATTTTTATGCTTTTGTCGTAATTGACGCTAAGATTATAATGTATATAATCGCCGACAAGATAATTTGTTGAATCAACTGAAGCGGATGCAGAAATATTCTGCGCAAGACCTAAACTTGTAAATAAAAGAAACAATATCAGAAAGATTTTTTTCACCATCTTTTCCCACGAACTCTGAAAAATTGAACCAATGGTTTAACGTAATCCTTCCCTGTTTGAATTTCGATACTATCCAAACGGCTTTTAATAAATAATGACTTTCTCTGTGCCGCAACTCTTTGTCTGACTTCTGTAAGGTGTTTTCTCATTCTTGAATCGTTTGTATCAATCCATCTTTCTTCCCCGGTTTCCGCATCTGTAAACTTTACAAGCCCCATTTGTGGAATTTCACTTTCACGTTTATCGTTCATAACTATTCCAATAAAATCATGTTTTTTACCAACTACTCTTAAAATTTTATCGTAACCTTCGTCCATAAAATCCGATAAAAGAAAAACAATACTTCTCTTTTTTATTGCATGATTCAGATACTCAAGCGCTTCTCTAATATTTGTGGTCTTTCCTTCAGGCTCAAATGAAAGAACTTCGCGTATGATTCTCAGAACGTGTTTTTTGCCTTTCCTTGGCGGAACAAACTTCTCAATTTTATCTGTAAATAATAAAAGGCCTACTTTATCATTATTTTTTAAAGCTGAGAATGCAAGTATTGCACTCAATTCAGCCGCTATTTGCTGCTTGGTTTTGTCTTCTGTACCAAAAATAAGTGAGCCACTGAGATCCGCCATTAGAATAACGGTTAGTTCTCTTTCCTCTTCAAAGATTTTAATGAAGGGATGGCCAAAACGCGCAGTTACATTCCAATCTATATTTCTAATATCATCACCAAACTGATACTCACGCACCTCGGAAAACTCCATTCCTCTTCCTTTAAATACTGAGTGGTATTCACCTGAAAAGACCTGGTTTACTAGTCCCTTGGTCTTAATTTCGATTTGCCGTACCTGTTTAAGTAATTCTCTTGTGTCCATTTATTAATTCAAATTATAATGCGATTGCCAGATTATTGTCTTCTTACTACGGTACTTCTATCTTATTCAAAATTTCCTGGACTACATATTCAGTCGTTATTTCTTCCGCTTCTGCTTCATATGTAACTGCGATCCTGTGACGCATAACATCAAGACAAATTCCTCTTACATCTTCCGGAATTACATATCCTCTTCTCTTAATAAATGCCATTGCTTTTGCACCGAGTGCAAGATTTATTGTTGCTCTAGGTGATGCCCCATAGCTGACCAAGTTAGAGAGATTTTCCAGTCCAAATTCTTTTGGGTTACGCGTAGCGAAAACGATATCAAGGATATACTTTTCAATTTTTTCGTCGATGTAGACATCGTGAATTAATTTTCTCGCATTCATAATATCTTTTGGAGAAATCACTGGATTTACTTTGGCTGCAGTCTCTGCAACATTCTGTCGCATAATGTTCAATTCTTCATCTTTTGAAGGGTATGTTATCTTTACTTTTAACATAAATCTGTCTACCTGTGCTTCCGGTAATGGATATGTTCCTTCCTGCTCGATGGGGTTTTGCGTTGCCAGAACTAAAAATGGTTCGTCGAGCATAAATGTTTCTTCACCGATTGTTACCTGTCTTTCCTGCATTGCTTCAAGCAATGCACTCTGAACTTTTGCAGGGGCACGGTTAATTTCATCTGCAAGAATAAAATTTGAAAAGATAGGTCCTTTCCTTATAAAAAATTTGCCATCTTTCTGGTTGTAAATCATTGTACCAATTAAATCGGCGGGAAGAAGGTCGGGGGTAAACTGAATCCGCTGGTATTTTGCTTTCATTGCTGTAGCCAGAGTTTTTATGGCAAGCGTTTTTGCAAGACCGGGAACTCCTTCGAGTAAAATATGCCCGTTTCCCAATAGCCCAACCACCAGTCTTTCAACCATTGCTTTCTGTCCTACAATAACCTTGCTGATCTCCTGCATCAGCAGGTCAATAAAAGCACTCTCTTTTTTGATTTTCTCATTCAATGCAGTAATATCCACGTTTGAACCTCACTATTTTTAAGTTATAATTATCCAAAGAAAAGTAATAGGATTAGACAAAATAAAACAGCAAATGTTTCCGAAATTTAACAAAAATTAAGAAAATATCAGGTGATCGGTTCATTCATTTTATGAGCAAAATCCTCTTGGAATCAAATCTCAGAGAATCCTAAATACAGCAAACTTCAGGTATGAAGTCTCATTCATTCCAGGTAATTCAGGGTGGTCTAGCGAAGCTCCGTTAAAATGAATTAACTGGATATTCCTTTCTACCTTTGACGCAGCTGAATTTATAATCTGCCTAAATTCAGTTCTGGATAAATGATGAGAGCAGGATGAGGATATAAGATACCCCTCCCTATTTATTATTTGAAACGCTATTTTATTTAGTTTTTCGTAACCTTTTTTTGCAGCGGCCAGGTCTTTTTTGCTTTTTGCAAAGGCCGGCGGGTCAAGAATTACTACATCATATTTTTTATTTTCTGAAATACATCTTTCTATAAAACTAAAAACATCTGAAGCAATGAATTCAGAATCAGTTTTTAATTCATTCAATTTGAAATTACCTTTTGCATTCTCAGTTTCAGATAAAGAAGAATCGACAAAAGTAATTGAAGTTGCTCCGGCTTTCGCAGCATGAAGTCCGAATCCTCCAGCATTACAAAAAAGATCAACTACGGATTTCTCTTTAGAGATTTTCTCAATAAAAAACCTATTATCGCTTTGATCAAAATAAAAACCGGTCTTCTGTCCTTTTGTAAAATCTATTTTATATTTGATAAACCTATCATCAATAATTTCTGTCTCGATTGAGCCTAAATATATTTTATCTCTTTCTGGCAATCCTTCAAGCTTTCTGAAATAAGCTTCATTTTTTGTAAATATATTTTTAGCGGAGAAATCCTCTTTTAATATCTTCACCACTTTTCCAATGTTCACTTCCATTCCAAAAGAATGGACCTGTAAAACAAAGGTGTTATTATATTTGTCAATTATTAAACCGGGGAGAAAATCGCTTTCGCTGAAAGCCATCCTGAATGAATTTTTGTTAGCATAAAAATTCTTCCGCAGTTCGTAGGCTGAGAATAATCTTTGTCTCAACAATTTGTAAAGGTTTTCAATTCTATTATTTAATAAAATCCTCACCGAAATAAGCGAATTCTTATTGTAAAATCCCGAACCAATAAAATTATCTTTTGAATCATATACTTCAGCAATATCCCCGTTTTGTGGATTTTCTTCTATACTCTCTATCTCATTACTAAACACCCAAAGATGCCCGGATTTTATTCTTCTTTCTTCGTTCTTTTTTAAATGTATTTTTGGTATCATAAATTTTATCTTTGTAAAGAAGTAAAAAAAGTTTAAGTAAAAAGACTATTAAAAAATACTATTTATAACACTTAAGTTACAGCAACAATGAAAAAACTAACTTTTATTATTTTTATTTTAATTACTTCTTTCTCTGGACTATCCATCGGACAAAATTTAAAATATGCCTGGATAATAAGCCCGGAGATAGGCCAGGCTGGAGCAGACACCGCATTATCTAATATAATTGCGAGTATAAATTCAGATACTTCTTTGCAGTTTGCAATTGTTTCCGGAAACCTTACACAACACGGATGCAATAAAGAACTGGAACAAGTGAAATCTATTCTCGATAAATTATCAATTCCATATAATGTAATTCCCGGAGAAAACGATCTTAGGTGGAGCGAAAGTGCAGGAGAAAAAATAAATTCTGTTTTCGGATCTAAACACTTTATAATAAAGAATAGAAAAACCGTATATATTGGGTTGAATAATTCTGTAACCTGGCGAAACGGGGTTGGACATTTTGCACCAGAGGAATTGGCCTGGATTTCGGACACTTTAAAAAGTATTTCTCCAAATGAGGAAATATATTTATACAGTTATTTCCCTTTCGACAATAAAACGGATAATTGGTTTGAACTCTTCAATAAACTAACTAATTACAGGATAGCAGCAATATTTGCAGCTAACGGCAAACCGGAAACTATTTCCAACCAGTACATGGTCCCTACTGTCTTTGGAATAAACTCTTATAATATTAAGCACTGGAACTACAATATAATTGAAAATAAAAATGATTCCCTCTTTTTCTATGAAGTTAAAGATGGAATCCCAAAACAATGGAGAATATTAGAAGGGCGGCCTGTTAATGTTTCAAAAATTGATTCTTCACAGTTCCGTAACAAACCAGATGTAGTTGAAAAAAGCGTTCCGTCATTAAAAGCTATAGAACTTTGGCAACAGGATATAACCTCAACTATACTAACCGATCTAATTTCTGACGGCTCAAATGTTATTGTTACATCAGAAAACGGAAAAATATTATGTTATGATATCTCCGGCAAAAAATTATGGACGTATGATTCAAAAGAAATTATTGTAGGCAAACCGGTTATTAAGGGAAATACTCTTATTGTTGGAACTTTACAGGGAGATTTAATCTCACTTAATGCTAAAACCGGAGGATTAAACCAGGTTATAGGCATCGGTGAGCCCTTAACTTCCCAGCTTATAACAACACGTGTGGAATACAACGGAAATATGACAACAGGCGTTATACTCGGAACATCAACCGGAAGTTTATATTGTTACTCAATTGATGCGTTTGAAATGATCTGGGAAAATCATTCTGCTAAAGGGTTAATAAGAACTTTGCCGCTCATAAAAGAACACCGTTTGTTCTATGGATCTCAGGACGGTTACCTTTACTGCATTGACGACAGAACGGGAGTACTATACTGGAAATGGAATAAGGGAAACGATTTTTACACAGCACCTGTAGTCTGTCCTCCCTTATCGGATGGAAGTAGTATATACATTTCCACACCAGACAAATATGTTTCGAGTATAGATTTTCTGCTTGGCGTAACTAAATGGAGAAAAAATTTACAGAGTTGGGTGTCGCTTGGGTTGTCCAACAATGGCAGATATTTGGTTATAAAAAGTATTTCTAACAAAGTTGTTTTTGTTTCAACAAGAAACGGCAGAAGGCACAGGACAGTAAATTTAAAATATGGATTTGATCTCAATCCTACTCAGCCATTAGAATGGAAAAGCAATTATTTAATAGCCGCTGAAAACGGAAATGTGTATTTAATAGATAAACATTACAGGGCAAAAACGCTTCTGTTTTTGGATAATTGCAGGTTGAATTCTGTAATAAATGTTAAGGATAATATTTTTGCTGTTTCCAATATGGATGGAAAAATTATTTGCTTTGAACTAAAATGAATAATATGAAAAATTTTGAAGGAATAATTTTCGATATCGACGGAACATTAACCTCTACGAACGATTTAATATTTGCCTCATTTAATTATGTAATGGGCAAATATCTAAATAAAACTCTTACTAACAATGAAATAATTTCATTGTTTGGACCAACTGAAGACGTAATCCTTGAAGAGTGGACAGGTACAGATTATCCAAGAGCAAGACAGGATTATTATGATTTTTACAGAGAAAATCATGATATGGCCGATCTTTATCCAGGCATACTTGAGATATTAACATTTATAAAATCAAAAAGAATTCCTTTATCTATTTTTACAGGGAAAGGAAAAGAAGCGACAGTAATCACACTTAAAAAATTAAGAGTCTACGATTATTTTGATATGATTATTACAGGCGATGATGTAAATGAACATAAACCATCACCCGAAGGAATTTTAAAATTTATAGAAAAGTACAAACTCAATCCGGAAAAAGTTTTGATGATTGGAGATTCCCCTTCAGACATAAAAGCATCAAGAGCATCGGGAGTAAAAATTGCATCTGTTTTATGGGATAGTTACTCAAAGGAAAAAGTTACTAAAATGAAAAGTGATTATGTATTCAATACAGTTTCGGAACTACGGGTATTTTTGAAAAATAATCTCTAATAAGAAAAGCCATCCCCACCTAATATTATATAATTAAAGCCTACCTTAAAATTAAATTCATTACAGTTTCCTTTTTGTTAAAACTGTAGAGGAATAATCAGCGAAATTTTTGGCTCAACTCTTTTTTGCGGAGAGTAATCTATAATCTCGTCATTCATGTCTCTAACAGGAGTAAACGTCCAATTATAAACCATTGACACAATCATATAAGGCACAGGTTTGTAACCAATTTCAGCAAATAAATAAGAACGATTATCAAGACTGAATATATCATTTTCACTACGAATGTTAATTTTATCATAGCCAGCCCTTCCTATAAAGAATCCGTCAGCAGGATTTATCTCTGTACTAATATGAAGTATCCCACTAGTCGGATCGTTATCTAATCTTTCGTATTTACCTGTAATATAAAATAACCTGACAACATTTAAACCGAGTTCCATAGCATAACCATTCCCACGATCACTCATTGATGTAAGAGCTGAAGCTTTACTTGTAAAAGTTCCTTTAGCAGTGTCGGTTCGAAATCTTTCAATTTCATAAATCGAATTAAAATAGGTGGGTAAATATCTCCCAAAATTAAATCTTCTTTCGAATTTGGCAAAGCCTCGAATGTCTCCGAATGCATTAATATCAAATTTAAAACCCGTTGTAATTCCACTTCCGAAATTTATAATTTTTGAATAATCTGTATAGAATGAAACATCCAGAAGCCCGGCACTAAAAAGAGGAAATCCAAAATCCAGTCCGATTATGTTCATGCTACCGTTATCAAAAGCAGGAATAAATCGTTTGTTGGTTTTATCATATGTGCCGCTTATAATCCCAGCTTTATCATTAAAATCACTGGCAAATGTTGCGCCTAGCTCTAGTTTGCCAATAATAGGAATTTCTGCCTCCGGAGTGAATTGAAACGGTCTGTAATATCCACGAATTCCCACCAAACCTTTCTGAAAAAAATTACTGTAAATTGATTCAAAACCGAATTTCCCATAATCTATATCGGCCACCATCCCAATTCTTCTTGAGTCAAAAGTCGGGCTATTGTTGTAGTTACCAATTATCGATCCGTGTCCAAGTGTATAATAATCAAGCGCACCCACTTTGACATACAAAGGATCATTTTTTAAACCATAACGAACGTATCTTATAATGCTAAGGTAATCTGAAAATTCATTGTAATTTTCTTTCCTGAAATTTCCCTGCTGATCAAAATCCAATTGAAGATCTAATCCTATTCCCCAATTATCAAAAGATATTTCGGGTGTAAGATGAACTGCATAAAATAATTTTCCATCAATCCAGTTAAGGCCGAACCCCCCGGTAAAAGTTCCCTTACCGGGCAATGGATATGTCTGAAATCCACCGTGCATGCTACTAGATTGAGGAAAAAGTGAAATGCAGAAAACAAAGAAAGCAAAAACTGAAAATGATTTCTTCATAAACGGAAAAAATATTTTTCTATCATAAAACTAAAAATAGGATAAAGAATATTATCACAATATACATTATTTATTACCTGACAACAGCAAGTTTTTGTGTCAGACTCTGAACTTTTCCTTCGGTTGACATTATAACTTTGTAAAGATATACACCATTAGCCACAAGATCACCATCTGCATCTCTGCCGTCCCAATAAATTCTGTTAAAATCATAATTGAGTCTATTAGAATGTAGAATAAACTCTTTAATCAATCTGCCTGCGACAGTATATATTTTTATTTTAATTTCATTAGGTATTTGTGTTAGCTTAAAGGTAAAATACGTGTCATTGCTAAATGGATTAGGGTAATTATAAAGGTCCAAAATCTTAGGATCGCTCGAGACTACAAACTCTTTATTAATATCCGTTGATTTAATAGATAGGCTATTCATTGCTGAAATTTTTAAAGAATGATTACCATCATTTAATTGTGGAGAATACTCAACAACCATTTTTGGATTAGCAGAATTAAATTTATAAGTAAGTACAGAAGAATTACCGAAATAATAAACCGGTACATTGTCTAGTTCGATTGAAACCGCTGCAGTATCAGTCACAGGTAGCAGAGAAAGATCATTGAGTTTAATTTTAATTTTAGGATGAGATGAAACAAAATCGTTGTCGACTATTTCGCGCCCGTCAAAGGTGAGATTCACAGAAGGCCTTGTAGAATCGGTTTTTACATAAAAAGGTACACTGTAAATATTATTATCCTTAAATAATTCTACAATTTTATTATCAGGATCAATTGTAATTAAAAAGGAATTTTGTCCAGTAAAAATATCTGCCTTATAATCAAGATTGAAATCTTTTTTCCCTCCGACAGCCAGGTTTGTGGTAGCGTTCATAATTTCTTCTTTTGAATTATCACTATGCACCACTTCAACTTTAACCTTAAATGAGTCGGCTTCAGCCTCACCGACATTCATGATCGAAAAATTTAATTTAATATTCTGCCCTATTACTAAAGAATCGCTATCAACATGAACTAATTGATAATTAGTACCAAGCTCTGGAGTAAGACTATATTTTACAGCAATTGAATTAATTCGTGGAGATTCTTTTGCTGAGTTAGCTTTTAATTTAGCTAATAATTGAATTTTATGATATTTACTTGCATCAATGTTACTTAATGAGGCAAAACCATTACTAAAATTAATTGCAGATAATGTATCCTGAACATTATTCTGGGTTATTCCAACAGGCATTATCGAAATTGATGAACCTGAAGGTAAATTAGTTGCCACTCGAATGCTATCCCACTTCGAAGAATAATTAATTACCGGAAAACTAACTGCACCAGAATCACTTTTAGCTATTATATTTGTATCTATGATTGCTATTCCCTGAAATTGTTTTTTGTATACTTCAGGTACCGTCCCCGGAGTTGCCCCTTTCTTAGCTATAATACACCAAGATTCCCTGTACTTTACACTATCAATATAAATGCTGCCCCAGTTTTTTATTTCATTTCTTACGGGAGTACCCGAACTGAATCCCAAAACCGATTGGGCTCCATCATCGCAAATAGTCATTGCAAGCACTGTTCCAGTTGGTAAGCTCTGCAAATAACTTAACAAGGAATCACCAGAAGGAGGATTCGGATAAACAAACGTTCTTATGTCATAAGGTCTTAGAGTAGCAGTGTCAATCCTGGCTGTACCAATACCCCAAAAATATGTAGTCGGAAAACTTTCCGAAAGATTATATTGTATTGAAGCAAAGCTTCCATCTGAATTTCCTGCTGATGAAATTTTAAGCTCATCATTCTGAGTAGAAAGTTCCCAGGCTTTATCACTTGTGTTATAATAAGTGTTAGAATAATTGATATCTGATAAACTATCAACCGGATTATCAATATACCAGCTATAAGCCGGATATATATTTGTAAAAGAAGCCGGCATTGACCACGACTGAGCAGCGGATATTTTAGCGCGCCACCAATATCTTACTGAAGGTAGTAAATCAGGGACAGAGATGCTTGAAGTAAAAAGGCCCAGATTATTTTCATATTGAACCGGTGATGTGAAATTTCGGGTTGTATCTACTTGAAAAAGAAACTTAGAGTTTGTAGTATCAAAACCTCCATATGTAGGATTTAAAAGGGACAGTGTACCATTATAAACATTATAATTTTGACTGCCAAACAGACCTCTCAATGTAATTGAGTATACAGTAAAGTCAGCAGATGCCTGATTATCATTCTTATAAATTTCATCAATCGTATTTGCACTGTCAATAACAACAGTTAAACTGTGAACGCCAATTTTATTTTTTATAGGAATATTTACAACAAGGGAGTCATTAAGTAATGGAATTGGAACTTCAAAGTACTGCTCAGAAATAATGCTATTATTATACAAATCCTTAACTATAATTTGGACAGAATCATCGGGTACTATCCCATAATTGTGATAATATATTTTTACAGGCAAATAATCATCCTGATCTGAAGGATTATTATTAAGTGAAACTATATCAGACGAAGAGATTTCAAGATTTGGTTTGGCAGGCAATTTTAGGTTTACAAGCGGGTCACCAAGAAGAACATTCTCATAGGAGAATACAACGTTGGCATCATTATATCCATTATTGGTAAACTGCTCTATCTTAGCTAACAGATGCGCCTTAGAAATGTTAGATACAGAATCCTGAAGTAATTGTTTGTAAAAATATGTCGGATATGTTAATGCTGTTGATAAATATCCCCAGCTTGAATTGCTAAGATAACCAATCGCCTGACCGTTTGTGGAGCCGGTAAGGAATAATTCTCCAAAACAAGTTACATCCGGTTCTGCAAATTTACCAGTCGAACAACCAAAATCAGTAATTAATGGATAACGATCACTAAAAGAATTCTTTAAAGTTTCAATATCTGTAATACCATTATCCCAGGTTTGTGTACCGCTATGTCCAATATAAGATATAAATAAGCCTCCATTATTTATAGCATTTTGGATTGTCGCCTGAGAATATGGGCCAAAATTAGTTGAAGGATTACTTGTCTTATAAAAATGAAAACCTGTTCCTCCGATTGGCTTTGGTTTTACATAATTATCAAAAATATAACTGTTTTCATTTTTCAGTTGGTCAATTTGTCCCGGAGTAGCCGGATCACCCCCGCTAAAAAAAAGAAAAGTTTTATTCCAATTGTCGTAGGGTCTGCTTAAATAACTTGCGTATTTATTCAGATAATAATAAACCTGAGCATCATTAGCAGCGGGGATCCTGCCCGTAAACATTTGGGGAATATCAAGCTGTGTTGTATCCCACATACTGTACCACGTATCACTCACAGGATAACCATACGAAGGAACCAAATTTTGTTTCCTGACCGCCGGTACAGGATTCCAGAGATTTTTATAATCATAATTTGCATCTCCTATCAAAGTCAAATATGACGGACTTGGAGGAACCCAATTCTCGTTTGCATAAAGAAGAAATTTTCTAATTGATTCCGGTTCAGGATATCCATAAGAAAATTCATCATATATATCATTTATAAAAATAAGAGCTGTGCGAACATTATAACTATTTTGAATAAATTGATTGTAACTGGTGGCCGATTGCATTAATTGTTTATTAGAAATAATAATATCATCAGCACCTAAATTTCCTGCCCTTAGATTTGTAAACTTTTTCTTTTCTTTAAAGCCAGGGGTTCTAATATATTGATTTGAAAGTAGTATGTATGCATCGCCGCCAGAGACTGTATCTATAAATGTCAAGTATTTATTTGTACTTCCATTAATAACAAAATTTTGAAATTTTACAGTATCAGGTTTTACTTTATATAAAACGTATTGACTATTCGATAAATTTATATTAGTAATTTTTATAACTCTGACCTTTGTTTGTAAAGAATCAGGAAATTGAAAATAGAGAGAATCATTAATAGAATTAAGGTTTCTATAATATTCAATATCTATCCAATCAAGCAGAACTTGTTGAAAAGTACCCTGAGTTTGTAATCCACTAACCCTAAGATTGTTTGAACCTTGTACTAAATTAGCTGATGAAAAAGTAGAGTTAAAGTTTACTGTCTGTTTATAATTAAATATTATTGTATCCTGAACAGTGGTTGTATTTAACCCGACACCAATTTTATGTGCATTCTGTTGAATATCGGCTCCGTTGCTGATCAATCTTACATAAGTTTTAACATTAGTGTTAGGAACGATATCAGATGCATTAAATGGTAATGAAAAAACATTACCAGTGTGTAAAACAATCCACGTCCATACTTTATTTTCCTGCCAGAAAGGCAACTGGACCCTAGGAACAATTGAATCGTAATACCATAAGCGCACATCATTTTCAAAATGACTTTTATTCAAATATGAAGTGAGAGTATCAGTAATAGAAGGATTTGATAAAGAGCTTATGCTAATTCTATCTCCCGGATTTCCTCCCCAAGTTAACCAAACAAATGTCGTGTCTGTATATCTATCCATATAGTTTAGGTAGTCGGTACCAACCGGAACAATTGTTCTGTAATCAGGTGAACCGTAATTTTTTGTTGCCCAAAATTCTATGTAATCGTTCGAAGAAAAAGTCCCAGGCTGACCTGAACTTATATACAGGGGTATTTGTTGTCCTTTACAATAAATTTTTATCGTAGACGGATCTATTGCAGCAGGAGTTAAACCAAAATTTATCAAGTCCTGATAACCAATTTTATAAATCCCGTTATTAGTTATTGTGAGTTTTACGTAGTTATTTGCATAGTCAATCCAATTACCTGTGGAATCCTGTTGAGTAAAAAGCTTCCTGAATGAGCGAAAATTCTGTGCAGAATTATAATTTAAAATAATTTTACTAAGTACACTATCATAAGAAGCTACCGGAGTATTATTTACCGGGAAAGAGTGAGGCTGATTGTATCCGACATTTAAGTCAGCACTGAGTAAAAGTTTTACCTGTTTTAATTTCCAATTATATGAAGATGAATTAATTTTTATTATAGCACAATAATAATCCCGGAGCCAGGTATATCCTATTATTTTATACTCAGTAGAGGGATACTGATCGGTCTGAAAATATTCCCTTTTTAAACTTTGGCTACTATAACCCAGAGTTGAATCGTTCCTCTTTATTAGTCCCGGGTTAACTTCAACATTTACGTTCTGATAAGTATTATACTGCTGGTTGCTAAGAGACACATTTGCCTTGCTTTCCGGTGGAATAGCAACATATACAATTTTTGAAGGTAGTACCGGTGAACCAGGTTTGCTTTCGTCTAATGAATTAGGAAAAGAAATATATCTTACACCATTTGTATCTTTGAGTGCTATCCTATCTTTAATAGCTATTTGGAATTTGACTGAATTTTTAGTTGTAGATATTTTGCCCATTTTAACCTGAGCAATGACTAACAGAGGTGCAAAAAGGAAGAACAAGGGAAAAGCAGCAATAAAAGTATTCTTAAAATTTATATCGTTTTTAACTTTATTTAGTTTTCGTTTCATATGCTCTTACTTTCAAAACTACCAGTATGAAGATAAATAAAAATAATAATAAATAACGCTTATATAAAAAATGATTGTATCTGCGGGTAATTTTCGAGTTAAACTTAAGGACAAAATGAGAGAATAAATAAATTGTTTCTCCGATATAATACGTTTATAGTACTAAAATTATCAACATCTCATTTATATAATAAACTTATAAATTTTTAATTATCACCCGCCAGATATTCTTTTATTATTAAAAAAAAGAAAAACGGTATTCCAATTATATATCTTTTCCACAATCTTTTGGGTTCTGTAAACATTCTGAAAATCCATTCAATACCTATATTTCTAAACATTCCTGGAATTCTTTTAATATTACCAAGGTAAAATTCTAAAAAGTTGCCTACACAAATAATTAATTTGCCACTAATTTCTTTTGTCATTTGTTCAGCTAAATATTCCTGTTTAGGAACACCCATCCCAATAATTATTGTGTCAGGATTCGTTTTATTGATATTTGATATTAATTTTTTTGTTTCCTTTGTATCGAAAAATCCATTCTGATATCCTACAAATTCAATTCCCCCGGTTTTGAATTTGTTAATTATACTGTTAGAATAATTTCCACCTATAATGTAAGCCTTAGAGTTATTTTGTGCTAACAACTTAAATATTTTTTCATTTAAGTCAGTTGCGTTAAATCTTTTTACAACATTATATCCAAGCAATTTTAGCGCAAGGTAGATCCCAATTCCATCGATGTAAGTATTAAAATGATTGTCTATTAAATTTTTATAAACTTTATTTGTTGAATAAATATTGTAGCAGTGTTGATTTAAATAGGTTATTAAACAATTATTTTGATATTTGTCCCTTTTATTTACAAGTGCTAGAATTTCCTCCTCAGTTTTAATTAAACCATTAAATAGAATCGAATTAAACATAACTTATTTTCACAAAATAGAAATTTTAATAAACACACATCACAGATAAACACTTTGGCTTAGGAATTTAATTTTTACATAATTTATTCCGAAATAACCTTGTAATAAAAACAACAGATCGTCTGGGAGAGATTAAAGCTCCCCAACAAAGAAATAAAATAGCTTTTAATGTACTATTATTAACATAATAAAATATACCTTTCCTATAATACGTAACCCCTTTGAACTCAAGACGTTTTAGTCTTAAAAAAAAATTACTAATTAGTCCTAGATATTTCCGCTGATCATATACTTCTTCTTTATCACACTGCAGGTTTGTTCGTCTAGATTCTTCATACTTTAATAGCCCTTCATACAAGTTATTACTCATAATACTTGTTTTATGTAACCTAACATTTGCCAAAACTTCATTTATATTAGCTAATTTCCCATATTTACTCAGTTCAAAAAATAAATGATAATCTGGGGCCGGGAAATATTTTTCTTTATATCCTCCAATCTTTTTTATTATTTCAGTACGCATCATAATTGTTGAATGCATTATAGCACTTAATCCCTTAAATAATGCTTTTTTAATTTCCTCATTTTTATTTGGCAACCTAATTTGCCATTTCTTATTTGAAGATGTACCAAAATAATTAATATTTGCACCTACTAATACATGATCTTTATTCAGATCTAAAAAATTAAGTTGTGTTTCCAGCCGTGTTTTAACGTATATATCATCCGAATCACAAATAGCTATAAGTGGGGTCCTCACCTGATCGATTCCAAGGTTTAGAGCTTTCACATACCCAATATTCCCTGGAGATAATAAAACTAACCTTTCATCTTTAATAGTGGCCAAATATTTCTCACCATTATCAGTTGAGCCATCATTTATTGCATAAATTATAAATCGTTGTTCAGTTTGATTTAGAATGGATTCGATTGCTTTAGGTAAAAAAGGCTCTGAATTTTTAAAAGTCATTATTATACTAATTATCGGCTCTTCCACAACAGGTGAATCTGCCTCATTAAATTGAGTCATAAATTGCTTCAACGCTTTTAATAAAAGAAGAAATATTATACTTATTTCTTACGGCTTCTAATCCATTTTTACCTAAACAGTTTCTTAATTCTTTATCAAGTATAAGTTTTTCTATTGCAGCGGCTCCTTCAGATATTGAGTTTTTAGAAAATATTAAGCCACACTTTTCTTTTTCAATAATTTCTCTAATACCCCCTACATCAGTTGAAACAATTGGTACACCAGCTGCCATAGATTCCCAAAGCGTCAGTGGTAAACCTTCCCAATCTGATGTAAACAAAAGCAAATCAAAATATTTGATATAATCTTTTATATCAGGTATAAACCCCATGAACTTTACACTCTCACCTATGTCCAGCTCATCTGCTAGAGTCTTCATTTCATTTTCTAAAGGTCCATCACCGAAATATAAAAAGAATATATTCTTATGATTCAGAAAAACCCTTTTTGTTATTTCTAAAGAAACATCAATTCTTTTCTGGACTTCTAGTCTAGCTATGATAGCAACAATATGATTTGATTCTCTTAATTTCTCGATGAAACTAACTAATTCAACATTTAACTCGGATTTACTATTAAGATTATAACCGTTATAATAAACTTCTATTCGTGGAAAAAGTTTTGTTTCACTTAGTAAATGTTCCTTGCTGGTAAAAGAAGGTGCAATCGCCAAATCGACTGATTTAAATAAATGAATTATAATATGTGCAACTTTATAAAAGAGTTTTTCGAGTTTAGTATTATACAGATTATTAATAAAAAGCCCCTGATAATTATGAATCATTTTTCTTTTTAAAAGAATATTTGTTAATCCCCCTATAGTATATGGTTTTAGGAAATGAGTCTGGATAATATCTATTTTATAAAATTTAGCAAATTTATAAAATTGGACGAAACTTTTCATTGAGAATTTCTTGTTAAGGCTAGAAATTACATGAACTTGGATTCCCATTTTTTTTAATTCATTTTCTATTTTTTCGTTCCCCTGAAAAACAAGAAATTGTTCATATTTAGATCTATCCAGATTTTTAAACAGCATCATTAAGTGTGTATACACTCCATCACTTTTCCCTGTAATATGATTTACAAAATGACAGATTCTTATTGTTTTCAATTATAAAGCAATTTATTTTGGGTTAAGTAAATAATATATGAATTCAAGAATCCCCGTTGAGCATTTGATTAAACGAATTAATATATAAATTTGCCACGCTTTTCCAATTTAATCGCTCATAAATTAAACTTGCATTCTGCGATATTAAATTTATATCTGCTTTATTTGCTAATATAGCTTCTAATATTTCTTCCAATTGATCTTGTCCTTTATAGTCATAGATAAATCCATTTTTTCTATGTTCTATATATCGACTCATACCAACATTACTAGATACGACAACGACGAGGCCGGCAGCCATAGCCTCAACAGCAAAGAGAGAGAATGGTTCATAAAAAGCTGTATTAACATAAATATGTTTATCAGCCATAAATCTTGCTAATTCATTGTTATAATAATAGGGGACATGTTTGATTTTTATATCATCATTTACTTTTTGCAAAGGTTTATCACCAAGTAAATATATTTCAAAGTCAAATCCTCTCTCTCTAAGGTTAGATAAAACTTCAAAGAATAATTTTGATCCCTTTACTTCATGAGAGTAACCATTATAGAAAAGAATCTTAAATGTGTCAGGTTTTCTTAAAATAGATTTTTTCGCTTTAAAAGCCGGATCTATACCATTGGGAAATATTATTACTTTTTTCCCATCGAGTTTATAGTATCTTTTTGCAACTTCCTTTTGCTGGTTTGATAAAAAAATAAGTAAATCAGAACTTTTGAAAATAAGTCTTTCTAAAATTCTATCTTTCAAATTACCCCAATAGTTTTGCTTTTTTCTGGCAAAATTAAATTCATACCTATTAATTCCGTGCAAAGTTGAAACGATTTTAGAGTGAAATAACTTTTTTAATAGTAAAATTATTATAATATATCTTTTGAAGGTAACAATATGTATAACATCACTTTTGTATTTAAGAAGGAAAATAATACAAGGAATAATACCAGCTCTAATAACAGAGTGATTTTCACTTACGTACTTGTAGCCGAATAATCTACTATAAAAATTAGAATCAGAATATTCTTTAATAAAATATTCTAAGAATACGCATTCAATTTTTCTAGCGTGAGTCTCCAGGAATAATCTTTTTGCAACTTTTTCCGGGCCACTAAGTTTTTCATCTTGTACATAATTACCCAAATAGACTAATTTCATTCCTTACTTTCTTATCCTTAATAAATAAAACGGTATCTGAATTTTGTTTCAACCTGATTACAATAATTAAATAATCTGTTCAAAAGTTACTTTTTACATTAAATGCTTTAGGTGTACTAATATTCACCCAAACCATAATTTTTATATTAGTACTATGAATTTCTCCCATTATTGTGTCAAAAAAACTTATTCCGAAAAAAATAGTTATTTTTATCTAACTTACGAAAGAAATCAAAATATTTATAATAATTATGCTTTCTACTGTATTCAATTAGTTTTGAAAAATATTTGTTCGGTATAAAATATCTTAAATATTGCAATGAGTAGGGATCTAACTTTACAGCTTCTTCAAAAAAATCCAGAGATTTATCTAATCGGTTTACATAATAATAAAAATATCCCATGTCAAAGAAAGCTTTGGCAAGCTTTTTTCTATTTTTTTCAGTTTGAATTGTTTTTTCAAAAAAACTTATTGGTACCTCCATACTTTCCTTATTAAATGACTCCTTGGGTGTCGATAAATTGTTATCGTGTCTCCTTACAGTAACTAGAAATTTTGGGATATTGTAAAATTTTGTCTTGTTAATTAAGCGAAGATATAGCTCCCAATCTTCCGCTGCTGTTTTATTTTGATTGTAACCGCCAATTTCCATAATAATATCTTTTCTATATAACACAGTAGGATCAGCCAAGCAGCATCTTCTGGGTAATTGTTCAATAATTTGTTTATGTCCCTTGGGACAAACTATTTTTAGCAATACATTTTCGTTCATATCAAACACATAAAAATTAGAACCTATAACACCATATTGGCCTCTATTATCTTTGTAAAAAGAATATTGAATTTGAATTCGATTTTGATCACAATAGTCATCACTACCAAGCCTAATAATAATATTTGATTGCGCTTTCGATAAACCATAATTAGAGGCCCTGGATACACCTCCATGGCTAATTTTATAATAATCAATCCTTGAATCTTCAAATAGTCTTACTACTTCTTGAGTATTATCTATGGAACCATCATCTACAATAATAATTTGAAGATTCAAATAAGTTTGTTCCAATAGAGATTTAATAGCTTTACCAATCATATGAGCTCTGTTATATGTCGGCACAAGCACGCTTATAAGTTCCATATAATCTTTTTCTTTTGAAAATTATTTATTTAACAATTTCACTTAATTTAAATATCACCATTTAATTTCCTTACCGAAATTTTGATAAAAGAAATAAAGCAAAAGAACGCAAACTATAACTTCAGAAGCAACAGTTGCATAAGCTGCCCCGAAATATGAATAGTGAGGAATTAATATAAAATTCAGAACGATGTTTACCACAGCACCGGCAGCTAAAGATATTGTATGATATTTTTGCTTCCTCCAAGCAATCAATGAATTACCAAATGCAAAACTTATACTAACTATCAAAATATTAATAGATAAAATACGTAACGGTATAATACTTGATAAATACTGTTTCCCTAAAAATATTTTTATAACCAAAGGACAAAGAATAAAAGAAAAAAGCATTAAGACAATACCTAAGACAAGCTGGTATTTTAAATATCGAATAAATATATTCCTTAAATTATCGGATTCTTCATAATATCCTTTCGTCAATGAAGGATAGAATGAGGAAAAGATTAACTGAAAAGGAATAACTAATATTAAATATATTTTAATTGCAGAATTATAAATACCCACGTCATAATTATTCTTCATATAGCCTAACATAATTACATCAAAATTGAGATAAAGTAATGCAAAAACTGAACTTAAACCTATAAGGAATGAATTAGAAATTATTTTTTTTATTTTAGTCCAAATAAAATGCGGCCTAATTACAATTATTTTTTTTAATGAGACGAATGCATAGGAGATCGCGAGCATTTTTGCAAAAAGTATCGCTACCGGCACCCAAATAAATGTTTCTGAAAAATAATAGTATACGGTTATTACCAATACGAGATAAATCAGGCTCTCAATTAATCTGATTATTGGAATAAATTCAGTCTTTTGAATACCTAAAAAGAACCATTGACTATCCAGACTAAAAGGAATTAAAGTAGTTGCATAAATCAGGAAGAAAAGCAGGTTATTTGTGTCTTTAAGTAATATAAAACCAAGCAATGACAGGCATATAAGTGAGGGAATAAGAGAAAATAATTTTACACTTAGCACATCATTAAAAATATGATTAGCATCTTGTGTGCTGAGCTTAGCAACTTCCCCAGTACCGTAAGTATCATATCCAAAGTTGATAACATACATAAAGTAATACACTATGGCAGCTACGAAACCAAGCAACCCGAAATTATCTACACCATAATGTCTGGCAATAAATATTACGGTGATAAAATTTAGCGCACGAGAAATTATTTCAGATAGACTTAGCTGCCATAAATTTTTATTTACAACATCATTTGTAAATATTTTATAATCTTTTAAAATTAATCTCAAATTTATTCTAGAAGCGATGAAAAAATTAAAGCAAAAAAATACTCTTGTCTTTAGTTGTCAGCTACAATAATTTATTCAGTTATTTAAAAATACGATATATTTAGAGAATAAAAATAATTTGTAAGTATAAAAAGGCTTAAACTTAAGAGCATATGGAAAAAGCTATTATAAGAAAAGCTGAGTTAGGAGATATTTCTGAACTCTTTGTCTTATGTGCTGAACTAGGATATTCAGCAACTTCGGAAGAAATTATTAGCAGACTAAAAAGAATTATAACATCCGGTTCAGATGATGTTTTTGTTGCCGTAGAAAAAACAGTAATCCTAGGGTGGATTCATGTATTTGGTTCTTTAAGACTCGAATCAGATCCTTTCGCAGAAATTGGAGGATTGGTGGTTTCTTCCAAACACAGAAATAAAGGTATAGGTAAAATATTGGTAAGAGCAGCTGAAAAATGGGCGAAAGAAAATGACTATCTAAAAATCAGAGTCAGAAGCAGAATTGAAAGAACCGAAGCAAAAAGATTTTATGAAAGAGAAAAATATGTTATAAAAAAGAGTCAGAACGTCTTTGAAAAAGTTTTGGGTTAAAATTATTTTTTTGCAAGCCATACCACAGGGTCTTGGTGATCGCGTGCTTTCCAAATTTCAAAATGTAATATATTCCCCTGCAAGCTTTCTCCGACTTTTCCTATTAAACTTCCGGTTTTAATTTTATCTCCCTCATTAACAAAAATATCACTCAGATGACTGTACACAGTTCTGTAGTCCCCTTTATGTGTAATAATAACTACACTTCCATAGCCGGGTAGCCAATCAATAATTGATACAACCCCCTCTGCAACTGCCTTTACATTTTTGTCTCCATCAACTTTTATATCAACACCATAATTCAATGTAACAGTATTTAATCTTGAATTTTTATTTTCACCGAATTGTCTTATAATTTTTGATGTTGTTACAGGCCAGTTCAATTTACCTTTCAAGGCAGAGAAAGATGCAAAATTATCAGTTGAAAGATCAATATTATAAGAGTTACTCTTTTCTTTGCTTTCTGTTTCTACATTTTTATCTGTGTTTGCTTTCGCAAGGCTTTCTTCTATAAGCTTAGCAATAAGGTTTTTAATTTTTTGTTCTGCATCTTTTTTTGCATCAACTTCATTCTTTAATTCTTTTTTATCATCCCGAATTGCTGCAAGAATTTTTTTACTATTTTCAACTTTAACAAGTAAATCTTTTTCCTCGCTTTCTTTTTGTTTGGCTAGTTCCCTTTTTTCATTAATCTCCTTTTGCAGTTTCTCTTTGACAGTTATTAACCTTTCTTTTGCTTCCTTTAGTTCTTTCAGATCCTCCTGTCTTTTTTCTGAAAATTTCTGCAGATATTTGAACCTTAATACTGCTTGTTCAAATGAATCAGAATCGAATATAAGTGACCACTTGTTAATCGGGCCATATTTATAGATTGAAACGACATATTTGGAATAATTTGATTTCAGCTTTCTGATATCTGACTCAAGCTTTTTTATTTCTAGCCTGCTATTTATTATTTCTTTTCCCTTTAATCGTTCCTCTTCACGAATTTTTTTAATAAGTTTTTTAAGAAGAAAACTTTGCTGATCATAATTTGAGAGGGTGGAATAGGTTTCTTTTTCTTTGCGGGATTTCTTTTGTATTTCTAATTCCAGATTAGATATCTGTTTCTTTATATTTGAAAGTTCATTTTTTTTCTCTTCAATTTTATTTTGTTGTGAGAAAGAAAACGAACTTACAGAAAAAACCAGTAATAAAAATAAATAAGAAGTTTTGTTTTTCACCATTTGATTACAGTTGCATCACCTGGTAAATTGAAGTCAATGCTAACATCTTTTTTGTTTGCGGACATGTGTTTGTATTCTATAGTAACAAGTTGTCCTTCTTTTTTATTCTGAACCTCAATACTATAAGGAACAGCAACATCTTCAAGATCATTAAATCTGGAATATCTTCCAGCTAATACCACATTCCCATTTTTATTTATAAGTTTATAGTCAGTGATACCAAGTTGTTTAATATCGACTCTATAATTTGTTGTTTCACCTGAAAGAGTATCAACGTATGTTAGTACATATTGATCACCATCTATTGAATATTTTGTCGGGGATTTATACAAATGCTTTGTTAAATTTACTGAACCAATAAACGCATCCATTAGATCATCAAAGGAAAGGTCTATCTTAAATATACCTTTTAAAATATCACCATTAGCATCACCCTCGTACGCTGTGTTTCTCAAAACATCGTAAAACATAAATTTATCTTTTGTCACGACAGTTTGTGCAAGTTCAATACCAAATGGACCCATAATTGTAAGAGAAATAGAGTCAGGTTTTATAAGAGTAACTTTAAAAGTAGCGCTGTTGCTAAAGTCTCTGGATTTTAAAGTTATGGTTCCAGTGCCCTCAAAATTTGAAATCTTTCTCCTGTTTGCTTCAAGTTTACTTATTAACCTTTCTGAAGGCAGTATTTCAACTTCTTCTGTGGGTTTGGAAGGCACACAACCATTAACAATTAATACTGACAGAAATAAAACGCTTAAAATATATTTTTTCAAATTTCACCTTTTTCAATTTTAGATTTTAATTCTGTTTTTGAAGCATCCAGTTTCAGGGCCTTTTGCCAGAGTTCTTTTGCTTCTTTTTTATTACCAAGTTTGAACTCAATATCACCAAGGTGCTCAAGCATTGTTGCACTCTCACCGCCATACTTTATAGCTTTTTCAATATACTGTTTTGCAAGTTCATAATTATCCAATTTAAAATAAACCCATCCTATCGTATCAAGGTAAGAGGAATTAGCTGAATCAGCAGCAATTGCAATCTTTACCATTCTTAAAGCGTCATTAAGTTTTATTCCTCGTTCTGACAGAGAATATGCGTAATTATTATTTACAACAGCATTTGTAGAGTCTATTTCAAGGGCCCTCTTATAAAGGCTGTCACTCTCAGCATTCCTGTTCATATTATTATATATCAATCCAAGCGTACCAAGTAAATTTAAATCGTCGGGCGACAAACCCAGAGCTTTTTTCAAATAAATTATCGCTTCGTCATTTTCATTTAATTGACTAAGTGTAAAACCGTAACCAGACAAGGCATTGATATCATTAGGATTTATAGATAACGCTTTCTTTAAGTAAACTTTTGCCTCAACATTTTTATTTTGCTGCGCTAAGGAAAGCCCCATTATTAAATTGATTGTAAAGTTATCAGGAAATGAAGGCAAAGCCACTTTCATTAATTTCTCTGCATCAGCATATCTTTGATTGTCAAAATAAAGTCCTCCGAATTTTATCCAGCTATCAGGGTTCCATCCAGCAAGTTCAGTAACCTGATCAAAGTATTTAGTAGCAGAGGAATCTTTTCCCTCTGAAGTAAATATTGCTCCCAGGTACATTTTCACCAGCCAATTTGTCGTATCTTTATCAATCTCCTTAAAAATGTTTTCTGCAATCGGGAAAAAAGAACTATCTTTTAAAGCGTGAGTAAAATAAAGACCTCCAACATTAATCTTATTTCCCAGCGGGATACCGGGTTTTTTTAAGATATAAGAAAACTCTTTATAAGCAGATTTAAGGTCGTTTTGTAACAGATACAACTGTGCTTTTAATTGTCTTGCCTCAAGATCGTCAGGAGTAAATCGTAAAACATCATCCACCACCTTTAATGCTTCATTGTACCTTTTGTCTTTTTGATAAAGTTGCGCAAGCAGTTTTTGAACTTCTGAATTACTCGGATCAATTGTAAGTAGTTTTTTTAAAGATGAAGCTGCATTATCTGTCTGACCAAGTTTTTCATATAATTGAGCTACGTGCATGAGAATATTCCAGTCAGGTCCGAGAATATCAGTAAGTTTATTATAGATATTTATTGCTCTCAATGGTTTTGAACTTTCATAAATCCGGGCAAGTTTATAATAAGATTGTACCCTGCTGGAATCCTTACTAATTATTCCTTCTAATACTACTGCAGCTGAATCAAACAGCCCTGCTGCTGAAAAAATGTCCGATAACAAATCTTGATATTCTAATTGGTTTGGTTCCAATGAAACAGCTATCTTACAATTTTGGAGGGCACTTGGATACTTATTCAAATAAAAATAATTTTTTGCCATAGCATAATAAATCCCCGCACTTGGTTTTAACCTAAGCGCATCCTGAAAATCAAGAATTGCAGAAGCATACTCACCTTTCGCTTCATTTATTGAACCGTCTATAAAATGCTCCATCGCTTGATTTGTTAAGTCTTTATTAATTTGAGTGGTATCAAGGTAGGACTCGTCAGCACTGAGATTTTTTGTATCTGCTTCCGAACTAATAATTTTATTTTGTGTTGAACATCCGGCTACAACTAACAGGGAAAAAGCTAAAGCAAAAAATTTGGTCATAAATTCTCAATTAATTCTGTCAAATATATCACTAATCAAAGATAACAACAATTTAATTTAAAATTTGCTGGTGGGTAAAAACAGTCAAAATTAAGTCACAAACTTACTCCTGAACTCTATACTTTTCAGCAAAATCCGTATTTTCAGGAGAGTTGATATCAAAATACATTAGCTATATTTTAGCGTAAACCATTTGAATATATGGAAAAATTCGACTTAGGAATTGCTTATGTCTGGGAATACGATGAAGATTTTGTAAATCTTGTAGAAAAAACGCTGCTTGAATCTGACATTTCCACCTTCAAAATCAGCTATGATAATATTTTTGAAGTAATACAAAAAGTTAGAAACGAGGAAATTAACTTTAATTTTTTCCTGGATAGAGCATCTGATGCTGAACCGGATTTTGAACCATTGGCTGAATTACTAACACAAAGAGAAACACTGGTCTTCAATCTTTATGAGAACATAAAACATGCTACCGACAAAGCAAGCATGCATCTTGAATTTATTACTGCAGGATTAAATGTTCCTTATTCAATTATAATTCCTCCACATAATGAAGAAAAAGAAATCTATCTATCTCTTGATGACCTTTCTATTTTGGGACGACCATTTATTATCAAACCATGTATCACAACGGGGGGAGGCATAGGAGTTGTAACAGGAGCTGAAACATTAAAAGAAGTTTTGGAAGAGAGGGCAACTAATTTTAATGATAAATACATACTTCAGCAAAAGATTTATCCTTCAGTAGTGGAAGGAAAAAGAACCTGGTTCAGATGTTTTTGGGCATTTGATAAAGTAATTACAACCTGGTGGGATGATCAAACTCATTTGTACTCCGAGATTACTGATAATGAGTTAAACAATCTTGGCTTAAATGAGACCTATTTCATTACCAAAACAATCGCAAAAATAACAAAGCTCGATTTTTTCTCAACTGAAATAGTTCTAACAGATGAAAAAAAATTTATTGTAATTGATTACGTAAACGATCAGTGCGATATGCGTTTAAAATCGAAACACATAGATGGAGTGCCAGATAGAGTCGTTCAGCAAATTATTGATAACCTGAAGAATAAAATTTTAGAGATCGTAAAATGATACAAATAATTTCTTGTTGTAGTAAATAAAATATTATGAGGAGAAAGGAAATTATACTAATAATTATTCTGATTACATTAATAACAGGATTTTTTGCTTACACATATTTGTTTAAGATTTACGAAGTTGAAATTATTGTAACTCCAAAAGAATTATATGCAGATAATCAATCTAATATTACAATTCAAACATATCCCATAAATTCATTTGGTAAAAGAATATTATTCAGAACAATATCCGCTAAATTTGAAATTACTGAAGGAAAGGAGTTGGTTTTAATTAAAAAATTAGATATTAAGAAAGGGCTAATGGTTCTTAAGGCGAAAGATAAAACAGGAAGTGTGAATGTCCTTGTAACACCAGAGAAATCGTTGATGCCATCACTTATTCAGATCCATATTGTTCCTAACTATGCAATGAGCAAAAGATAAAAATAATATTAAGATATTTGATTTTTAATTGTTATTTTTAAGTGTTGATCACTAAAAGTTCCGATAAACTAAAAACAGCAGTAGTAATATGAAAAAGATTTATTTAGTGTTTTTAAGTTTTGTTTTAGCCTCTTCCTTTATTTATTCTCAGGGTTCTGCCGGCGAGGAAGCAAAATATGAATATCGCTCTCTAGTTGACATGCAAACCGCAGGTATTCTTGAAAAAGGCTTTGTAGGTGTAACAAATGACGTGCTTCCATATGGAGTTGTGATAGCAAAACTTGAAGTTGGTGTTTTTACAAATGTAAGTTTTGGAATTTCCTACGGCGGTTCAAACATTATCGGAACAGGTAAGGTAGACTGGTATAAATACCCCGGCGTAGATTTTAAAGTCAGACTGGTAAATGAGTCTGCGGCTTTTCCAGCTCTAACTCTTGGATTTGATTCACAGGGAAAGGGTCAATATTTTGATCAGGAAAAAAGGTACGCAATTAAATCACCCGGATTTTTTGCAGCAGCAAGTAAAAACTTTGGCTTTCTCGGATATATGAGTTTACATGCCACCTTAAATTACTCACTTGAATCAACAGACGGTGATAATTTTACAAACCTGACAGTCGGGGCTGAAAAAACTATAGGCCCAAGCGTTTCATTAATTTGCGAATATAATTTCGCCTGGGATGACAATAAACAATCTGGAAATTTTGGGAAGGGAAATGGTTACCTGAATGCAGGAATTCGATGGGCTATGGGATCAGGCTTCACGTTAGGAGTTGATCTCAGAGATTTGCTTGATAACAAAAAACTGAATCCCAGTAGTGCTGACAGAGCAATAAGGATGGAATACATTAAAAGCATATTTTAAAAAATTTCAATTCTATCCCCATCAGAGCTAAATAAACTTCTTTGTCTCATTTTTTGTCTAAAAATTAAAGATTAAGTCTGTATTTTTTACTATACAAGGAAGTTTATAATATTATACAAAAAAAGACTAAAAACTTAGAATTAGAGCATTATTTTAACCTTTTCTAAGGCTCGATTTTTGTGTATCTATAAATGAACTTGGTGGAGGATAAAATGAAAAACTTAAAATTATTTTCTGGTATTTTTATAATTGCAACAGCACTTCTGCTTGGCGGCTGTTATACCCAGGTTGCATTAAATGATGATAATACCCAGGATCAAAACTACACCTATAATGATAACAACAACGATCAAAACTACCAAGCTGAAGACGATTCAACAGAAGAATACTATGATGAAAATGATAGCGATAGTTATTATGATGATGATCAGGCTTATTATAATATTAATCTGGGTTATTGGAACGGCTATAGAAGTTATTGGGGATGGTATCGTCCGGGCATAAATTTTGGCTTTACTTACGGAAACTATTACGACCCATTCTATTATGGTTATTATTGCGTTGATCCGTTTTGGTACTCAACTTGGTGCAGCCCATATAGCTTTTCTTACTATCCTTATTATGGATCATACTATTACAGATATGGTACCTATGGACCATATGATAATTATCCTTACTATTACTACTCAACCAGCCAGGTTACATCGAGATACAGAAAATCAACAGGTTATAGTATAAGAAATAATAACGGTGGAAGGGGTTCCGGCAACTCAAGATTAGGTATTACTACAACAACCGGACGTTTGGATAAAACATCAGGAACTCATAGCACAACTAATGTTACCAGATCCACTACTTCAACCAGAAGCAGAACATACACAAATAGTAGAACAAGATCGGGAAGTAGAAATACGGTAAGAGAAAACACAGGTTCAAATAGCGGATCACGATCTGTTAACAAAGGGAACAGAAGCAGAGGTCAACAACATTCTTATACACCGCCCAAAAGAACTTATACTCCGCCAAAGACTTATTCCCCGCCAAAAAAAACTTATAGTCCTCCAACAAGAACTTATTCGCCTCCTTCACGAAGCGGACATAGTTCCAGAGGTACGACGAGCAGAGGAAGTAGTTCAAGAGGTAGCAGGGGTAGAGGAAGATAATAAAATGAAAAAATATTTTTTAACAACAGCATTAAGCGTGTTAACGTTTACCTTAACGGGATGTTACACAATAATGTGGAATCCATCGGAAAACAATTTTCCAACAGAAGAAAATAGTAATTATGAAAATGGATTTTATGCAATTGAGTATTACGGTGATTACTCAGATTTTTACGGGAGTCCATGGTGGTACAATATAACTCCGCCAGGTTATATATATAACAATGACCAAATTATTAATGATGGAACGGTAATCAGAAATCTGGATGGAAGAGGTGAAAGAACCCGTGTTGATTGGAATATTTTAACCACAAATCCTGCCACGAAGAATTCTTCAACACAGACAAGAGATTTAAGTAGAAGTAATGTGAACACAAGTACTAATAGTAATACAAGTTCAAACACCAGTACCAGAAGTGAGTCAAACAGATCCTCGCAAAGTTCAACTAATTCAAGAAATGATAATGGTTCTCGAAATACAGACAACGGGAGGGGCAGATGAGAAGCTTATTCGGCGTTTTTTCAAAGCTTATGATATTTTTATTTTTAATATCTTTTACAAAATTATATGCACAAAATGAAACCGATGCATTAAGGCTCGCACTTCCAGGACTTGGAGTAAGTGCTAGAGCACTCGGAATGGGCAACAGTTATATAGGGTTGAGTGATGATGCCTCAGCAGCATACTTTAACCCTGCAGGCCTGGGCCTTCTGAAAAAAATAGAGCTTTCAGGAGGATTGAATTATGATAAATTTGGCAATAATACTACCTTTTTTGGTCAGAGTACTAGAGAATCAAACAGCACAACAAGGCTTAATAGGATAAGTCTTGCAATTCCCTTCCCTACCTATCAGGGAAGCCTGGTTTTTGGTGTTTCATATTATACAACCTCAGACCTGACAGGTGCATTGAAATTTAGCGGGCTCAACACAGCAAACAATTCAATGATTCAAAATTTGTTGAGTTCTAACAGCCCGTATGATTATAACATTCCCTACGATCTTTTTCTGACTGATACGGCATATATGACCCCTATCAATGGCGGACTAAACCAAAGTGGCAGTATACTTTCATCAGGCTCAGTAAATAATTGGGCATTTACAGGAGCAATTGAAGTTTATAAAAATCTTTTTGTGGGTTTGGATTTAAACATCATTAACGGAACTTATACTTCCAACAACGATTATTATGAAGATGATACCCAGAATTTATATCAGGGAGAAACCAATCCGGGTGATCCAACTACTATGGATTTTCAAACGTTCTATTTAAACCGGATTCTCGATTGGAATATTAAAGGGTGGGATGCAAAAGTTGGAGTCTTATATCAATTTAATGATAATGCAAGATTCGGGGTCACTGTACAATTTCCAAAATTTCATACAATAAAAGAGCAATTCACCGTTAACGGCAGTAGCGAATTTGGTTCAGGTTCATCTTACAGTTTAGATCCTTCGTATTATAGTTCAAACGTTAAGTATGATATAGTCACACCTTTTGAACTGGCCGGAGGATTTTCTGTAAACCTCAGAGGATTAGTTTTAAGTGGTGAGGCAACCCTTATTGATTATTCACAAACCGAATTCAGGAATCCTGACGGATTAAGTGCCCAATATATCGCCAGCATTAACAAAAATATAAAAGATCTTCTCAGGGCTGTTGTGAATTTCAATGCAGGATTGGAATATACAATCCCGGAAGTAGGATTAAGATTGAGAGGCGGATTCATTTATCAACCCTCCCCTTATCAGGGTGATCCGACAGAATATGACAGAAAATATTTTACCGCCGGAATAGGGTTTCTTGCTGATCAGACTGTAGGAATAGATATTGGATATGCACACGGCTGGTGGAAGAATTTTGGCGATAATTACGGTTATAATGTTTCAAGAACACTTCAGGATATAAGTACTGACAGAATAATGATAGATATGACCTACAGGTTTTAGTTGCTCTAACATAATAGTTGATTAAAATTTAACAGCGCTATATTTTTTATATAGCGCTTTTTTATTAAATAAAGGAGCATTTATCAAAGGCACTATTTGCCGTATAGAGAGTAAAGATTACTACGTAATCCCCGAGAACGGCGATGATGTAATTCGTTGCAGCATAAAGGGAAAGTTCAAAAAAGATTTCAAACTTAAAAAGGAAAAACTTTTTAAAACCGACATCGGCGTTGTTGGTGATTACGTTGACTTTGAACTAATTGATAAAGAAACCGGGGTAATTCACTCAATTGAAAAGAGAGAAAATTATCTTTCAAGAAAAGCTCCAAAAATAAAAGGCTCCGGATATCGCGGCGAAAGACTGGAACAAGTTGTAGCTGCTAATATTAACAATCTTTTTGTCATCAGCAGTGTTGCCCAGCCACCTTTTAATAATAAAACAATTGATAGATTTCTGGTAATAGGCGAAAGCTCCGATATTAAAACTTTTATAATTATAAATAAAGTTGACCTGGATAAAGAAAATCTTATTGAGGAATGGGTTGAACTTTATAAAGCGATTGGATACAACGTCATAAAAACGAGCATCTTGACCGGAACAGGTATGCAGGAATTAAAAAAGCTGTTTCAGGAAAAGAAAAATCTGCTTTGGGGTCAATCAGGTGTCGGTAAATCTTCTATACTCAATAAAATGTATCCTGAACTAAATTTGAATATCGGAGATATCAGCAATTATACTGACAAGGGAAAACACACAACTGTAACAAGTACTATGCTCGAAACTGAACCGGACACATATATTATAGACACTCCCGGTGTTAGAGAAATTGACCCTTTTGGAATTAGAAAAGAAGATCTATGTCATTATTTTATAGAATTCTCTGATTTCTTAATAAATTGTCGTTTTAATACCTGCATTCATTTACACGAACCCGGCTGTGCAGTTATCGAAGCCGTTGAAAAAGGAAAAATATCTACAGAAAGATACGATAGTTACCTGAAAATATTAGAAACGATAGAACAGGATATCTTATTTTAAAAATTAAATACCAGCCAAATTGAAATCCTTTTTTAATAGATTTATATTTAACCCTCAATAATTTTCAATTTTAATGAAAGATTTTATTTCCCGTTCAGTTGATGAGTTTTCAAAATTTCTTTCAGAAAATGAAGACATTTTAAAGAATTCCAAATCTTCTAGCCTTATTATTAGTTATCTCCTGCCAAGTGATAAATTTGAACTTTCGGGAAAATTAGATGAACTTCTGAATATTTCAGAAAGGTCATTTTATTTTGAACATCCCGAATCTGAATTTATGATAATTGCAAACGACGAAATTTTAAATATTACTGAAAACGGAGACGGCAGGTTTGTTATTACCGACAAAAAAATTAAAGAGTGGAAAAATAAAATAATAACCAACCAGAAAACCATAAAAAATAACAGGATACCTCTTTTTATTGGCACAATGAAGTTTACAGTTGAACATTCAGGCAACGATTGGAAAGATTTCAATGACTCGACCTGGTATATTCCCAAAACAATTATTTTAAGCATAGGTAAGAAAAGGTTTTTTATTTTCAATTTTCTGTACAACACAAATTCAACTTTTAATCCTCTAATAGATCGTTTCCGTTTCAAACTGGAATCTTTACATAAAATAAAGGGAAAAGAAATAAAACCTGATCTTCCTGTTATAAGAAAAATTGAAGGAAACGCTCCTAAAGACAGAAAGAAATGGAAACAAACGATAAATCAGACACTTGAAGCAATTGAAAATAGAACAATAAATAAAGTTGTACTGGCAAGAAAGGTCGATATATTACTTTCTGAAGATGTGAGCTTTGAAAATGTAATTTCCCATTTCAGGAAAGATTACAAAAGCTGTCGATTATTTATCTGCCGCTTCGGTAAATCATTTTTCTTTGGAGCTACGCCGGAAGTACTGGGAAAATTTACAAATGGTAAAGTAGAATTTGATGCTCTGGCAGGTTCGGCACCTCGCGGAAAAGATGAAAAAGAAGACAAAGAATTTGAAAAAAAATTATTGTCCAGTGAAAAAGATAATGCAGAACATAATTTTGTTATCGAGCATATTAAAGATTCTCTTTCAAACGTCTGTGAAAATATTAATGTAAAGGGCGGCCCTAGTATAAAAAAACTATCAAATATCCAGCACCTTCTCACAACAATCTCTGCTGAAATAAAACAGGAAAACACGATATTTAACGTGTTAAAAGAAATTTACCCAACACCCGCGATTTGTGGCTCACCACAATACGAAGCATTACATCTGATAAAGAAGTTAGAGAATTTTAAAAGAGGGCTTTATTCAGGAATAATAGGCTGGCTCAACTTTGAAAATGAAGGAGATTTTGTAATTGCTTTGCGTTCCGCTCTTAAATCAGGGAATAAAATTACAGCGTACGCAGGAAGTGGAATAGTTCAAAATTCTGAAGCGGACGCAGAATTTGCTGAAACTGAATTGAAACTAAGACCAATTATGTCTTTGTTTAAATAATGAAATATAAAATAAACAGAAACATACTGTGGACCGAAACTTTTGTAAACGAACTTGTTTCTGCCGAAATTAAATATGCCTGCATTTCCCCCGGTTCACGCAACACTCCCCTGACATTAGCTTTTGCAAATAATAAAAGCATTAAATCTTATGTTCTAATAGATGAAAGAAGTTGCGCTTTTTTTGCTTTAGGGCTTGCAAAATCGAGCAATAGCCCGGTGGCTCTGATTTGCACTTCAGGAACTGCAACTGCAGAGTTTTATCCTGCAATAATTGAAGCTTACCAGCAAAAAGTCCCACTGATAGTTTGTACAGCAGACAGACCGCCTGAATTATTGGGAGTAGGTGCAAATCAAACTATAAACCAAAACAATCTTTATAAAAATCATATAAGGTGGTTCGTCGATTTAGGCTTGCCGCAGCCAACACTCAGGAAATTAAACCACATAAAATATACTGCGAAGAGGGCAGTTTATGAATCCTTTATAAAACATAAAGGGCCGGTTCATCTGAATTTTCCTTTCAGAAAACCTTTTGAACCGGAGTTTCATACAGACGAAATTAAAAAAGATATTATCGATTTTGCAAAAAAGAACGATAGAAAAATTTCATTCAAAATTAGGGAAACTAAAAATATAAAGAATGAAAGATGGTTTAATAAAATAGCCGAGCAACTAATAAAAATAAAAAAAGGATTAATTATTGCAGGTCCTGAAAATTACAATCCTGACTTTTCAAAAGATGTCGTAAAACTTGCCCACCATTTAAACTACCCGATTTTCGCAGATGGTTGTTCTAACATTAGATTTGGGAAACATAATAAAGAATTAATAATTTCAAATTTTGATTCATTCCTCAGAGCAGAGAGTTTTGTAAAAAAAATAAAGCCCGACTTTATTCTACACTTCGGGAGAACAATTACTTCAAAAGCTCTTGAAACATTTTTAGAAAACTGTAATGCACCCAGATATTTGATTAATGACTACGGTGATTGGTTTGACCCTTCGAATAAATCTTTGGCAGCTATTAACTGTAAACCATTTCTTTTTTGTAATAAAATGGATGAATTTTTAATAAAAAGTAACTTTAAAAGAAAGCAAAATGAATGGCTGAGTTTATTACTGAATACCGATAAGATTACCGAAAAAATTAAAATGCAAATCATAGACAAATCCGCCGCGCTTAATGAACCCGGGATTATTTCAGAGGTATTAGATCTAATACCAGATAACTCACAAGTAATGCTCTCAAACAGTATGCCTGTAAGAGATTTCGATTATTTCGCCTCCAACTCAGGTAAGAGATTAACTATTTTTAACAATCGCGGTGCAAGTGGAATCGATGGAATTACCTCAACCACATTAGGAATAAAATCGGGCAATAAAAAGCTGACCGTGTTGATAACCGGTGACCTTGCTTTTTATTATGACATAAACGGATTGCTGGCAGCATTCAAATATCGTTTGCCTTTAATAATTATATTACTAAATAATAATGGCGGTGGAATTTTTGAAATATTACCGATTTCAAATTATGGTAAAGTTTTTAAAGATTACTTTATTACCCCTCACAATCTCGACTTTTCACATTTTGTAAAAGCATATAACGGCAATTACAAGAAGGTAAAAAACTGGATTGAATTCCGTACAATATTCAAAAATTCTTTCAAGGAAAAAAATTTCACCGTAATCGAGATTCAAACTGATTCGGTAAAGTCACTTGCTCTCCGCAAAAAATTCTGGAAAGAAGTGTCAAAAAAAGTAAAATAACTCTCTAAATTTTTTGCAATTTTACAGCTGTTCCATAAGCTAATATTTCCGTAACACCTTGCATTACATCATTAGCATCATATCTGAAACTAATAATACCGTCCGCTCCGAGTTGTTTTGCGTGTTCCACCATAACTTCAAAAGAATCATTTCTTGTTTTTTCGCACAACTCTGTGTAGAGGGTAATATTTCCACCGACAATAGTCTGGAAAGCAGCACCAATATTTCCGAAAATCGAACGTGATCGGACAATTATTCCTCTGACTATTCCAAGATTTTGGGTTATTTTATATCCTTCTATGGTTAATCCGGTTGTAATGAGTTTATGATCCATAAATTCTCCATATTTAATGTTTATAAAATATATCTAATATAATTTATTTACCATTAGTTTATTTATTTTTGATTAAATGAAAATCGACTATAAAAATATATCACTAAACCTTGAGATTTTGCAGAGAAATAATTCGAAGCATTACATTCTTTTTTTGCACGGATTTACCGGATCTTCCCTGGACTGGAAAGAAATATCTGAAAATGTCGACAGCAGATTTAATCTGGCAACACTTGATTTTGTTGGTCATGGAAAAAGTGATTCACCAACAAATGAGAAATTATATTCAACTGAATCCTTAATTGACCAAATTGATTTAACTATAAACAACATAACTAAAAATAAAATTATCATTATTGGTTATTCTATGGGCGGGCGGGCTGCTTTATCTTATGCAAACCAACATCAGGAAAAGTTAAAAGCTCTTATCCTTGAAAGTGCAACTCCAGGTATAACCAGCGATACAGTGAGAACCGAGAGAATCATTGGTGATGAAAAACTGGAAAAATTTATTCTTGAAAACCCGATCGAAAAATTTGTTGATTATTGGATGAATATCGATCTCTTTGAATCACAAAAAAAGCTGCCGGAGGAGAAATTAAGATTGGTACGTGAGAATAAATTAAGAAATAATCCGGTGGGTTTGGCTAATTCTTTAAAAGGGTTCAGTACTGGGAAAATGCCTCCATTATTTGAAAGCCTGAAAAATATAAAAATAAAAACCCTGTTGATCTCAGGTGAACTGGATAAAAAATTTAGCACAATTAACTTAAATATGTCCAAACTTCTTCCATCATCTGAAACCTTTATTATTAAAGGCGCAGGACACAATATTCATCTTGAAAAACCTGAAGAATATGTTAATACAGTGAATAACTTTTTAAAACAATTCTAAATTTCCCAATATTTCAATATTTTAGTGACTGCCTTAA
>CAZQQD010000008.1:0-37136 GCA_964595355.1 uncultured Ignavibacteriaceae bacterium
AATGCACTTCTCTTTTAATGGAAGAAGCCAAGAAAAAACATATTTGTATTATTATAGTCGGACATGTAACAAAAGAAGGTTTTATTGCCGGTCCAAAAATTCTCGAACATATTGTTGACACAGTTTTGCAGTTTGAAGGTGAATCAAACCATACTTTCAGAATTCTGCGCGCTCAAAAAAACAGGTTCGGTAATACAAATGAGATTGGCATTTTTGAAATGCACGAAGAGGGACTTACTGAAGTGAAAAATCCAAGCGAACTTTTCCTGAGTGAAAGAGAAAGAGAGTCATCCGGCTCTGTTGTTACCGCAAGTATGGAAGGAACCCGTCCGCTACTTCTGGAAGTTCAAGCTCTTGTAACTCCGTCAAACTACGGTTATCCGCAGCGTGTAACGACAGGTTTTGATCAAAGAAGACTTTCAATCCTCTTAGCTGTGCTAGAAAAAAGAGGAAACTACAGATTGTCAGCAAACAATGTCTTTCTAAATATGGCAGGCGGAGTAAAAATTTCAGAGCCGGCGGTTGATCTTGCAGTTTGCTGCGCAATTGCCTCGAGCCTTTTGGATAAAGTTGCTGATAATCAGACCGTAGTAGTTGGCGAAGTAGGGCTGGGGGGTGAAATTCGAAGCGTCGGTCACGTTGAAAAACGCGTCCAGGAAGCAGAAAAACTAGGCTTTAAGAGAATCATTATCCCTCAAAATAGTGCGAAAAACATCAAAAAGACAGGTTTATTAAATATTGAAACAGTTGAGAACATTTCTGAAGCAATCAATAAATCCCTTAAATAGTTAAAAAAACACAACTTAATGATTATTTCATTTTGTTTTATTTGAATAATGTACTATTTTGTCGAACGGTTTAAAAAAACCGCAGTATTATTTCATTATTTTTTAGAGGTAAGTTAGTGAGTACTAAACTTTTTGTGGGATCGCTCCCATGGGCAGTTGATGACCAGGCTTTACAGGCAGCTTTCGAACCGCACGGAAAGGTTGTCTCTGCCAAGGTGATCACAGATCGCCAGACCGGTAGATCAAGAGGATTTGGTTTCGTAGAAATGGAAAACGAATCCGAAGCAAGTGCAGCTATCCAGGCTCTTAATGGAACTGAGCTCAAAGGCCGTAATATTATTGTTAGCGAAGCAAAACCGAAGAGTTAAAAAAATAAATTTTTGGTAAACCCGGCCCATCGCGTCGGGGCAAGCTTGCGATCTAGAAGCGCTCTTCTTCAGGGCGCTTTTCTTTTTTAAAACACAAACATATTGAACCCTACCCTGAAATTATTCTGACCGCGATGATTCAACTTCCACCCGAATTCAATCTTTATCGGAACTAAAGCATGCGCCAGTCCGAATCCGATTTCATAAAAAGGGCTTTTAAACGTGTTAATCTGGTTAGGTAAAATTGAAGCAGCTTCAGGGCTTACATCAGAATAGGCACCATTAAAAAATGTATTGAATTGTATGTCCCAGTCTTTTAGACCCGGAATATTTAAAAGCCTGAACAGCTCCGATCTAAAATTATAGTCTAAATTTAATGTAACGACTCTGTCCCCCGTAACTTCATTATATTCAAGCGTTCTGAAAGTATAAGTATGCGCAATAAGGTTAATATCGCCAGGTAATGCGTACATCATCTGGTAAGGAAGTTTTCCATCATTATACATTCCATAAATTTTAAAATTTAAATAAGTAGAACGGAAGGAATTAATTCTTCCAAAAGCTGACAATTCATATTTTGTAAAGTGTTCACTGCTATTTAAAACATTCGGATCCGAATAAGTAACATCTCCATCAAAAAGGACATATGAATTCCCAAATGAAGTTCGCCTTCTAAACTGACCATCTTCCACAAAATCTCTGAAATCCAGTCTGAAGCCGGCCTTGAAAGAATTTATTCTGGTTTCATAGATTGGGGGATTTAATCTGTAGCGTCTATCTGAGTTGAATATTGATAAAGAAGAATTTCTAACTGCACTATTGTCCGTTGTATTTGAAAAACCTAAATGCAACCTAAGTACAGGAAAGACTTCTCCCCTAATATCAATATTAAATCCTTTGGAATAGTAATAATTGCGAAAATCTTCTTTTAATAAAAGAGCTAGCAATGTAGACGATATTTTTCGATAATTATCAGACTGACCGAAAAGAATTTTTATATCATTAAATGCTTCAAATGAAATACGGTAGGTTCTGTAATTCCCCATCAGATATCTTGAACTAAAGCTTGATTTAAATCGAGCGTCTGCTGTACCATAAGAAAAATTTGTGTTTGCATATAATCTCCGATCCATAAGGCCTGAAAAATCAAAACCTAAATCCATAGCGTGTCCTTCTACTCTATTAAAGTGATAAATTCCTAAAGGTCCACTGGTGGAAAAATTGTCGCTCCAATCAATATTCCCAGATAATATTGAAAATCTGTCACCAAAACTTTCTTCACTTTTACTTAAACTATCAATCCTTTTGTATGCAAGTTCTTCTTCGGATGTGTTGGGTATGGTTTGAGCTTCTTTCCAGTAAACTGAATCTTTGTTGTCTGCATCAGGAAGCACTGTAACAACAGCTTTGCTAAAGAACGAATCATCTATTTGAGGATTTATTTTATAATTATAAAGGCTGGAAGTTAATTCAAAACCAAACCTTGCTAAACCAAGATAATTAATTTTTATAATCAGGTGATAATCTATAGGCATATAAATAGAATCAGTAAATACCGAAAATTGCTGAATAACATTTAATGTATCGAAAATTCCTCCAATATTAGCGGCTTTATTTAAGGTCAAATCTACCTTAATGAGATCGAAGCTTCTGTCAGTAATATAGATATATCCTTCGAAACCGGGATTGCTCGTATTAGAGGGTGTCATGAAAATTTTATAAACTGATCTATCATTAATTGCGGAAATACTTTTCAGATAAAAATCATAATAATTAAGAGCATTGTCTGCAAGTGGGCCCGGAAGGTTAACTCCGGAAAATTGCAATGAATTTTCATAAAAGTTTTGTATCAGTCTTCCTCCCGTAAAAACATTTACAGTAGGGGGAAGATTTGCACTTTGTTTTCTGGCAAGAATAATTTCCTTATACTCATCTGGCTTCTTAAAAAACCCCTTACTTTGATTTTCAATTATAGCTGTGATTTTAAGATTAGAAGAATCGGTTCGACCTATTCCGGAAAGAAGGCGTCTTCCTTTTACACTTACTTCATCTTCAGTTTTCAAAACTCCTTTTGTATAAGCTTCATATTCATAACTGTTGAGTTTTTTGTTACGCTCTTCTTTTTTGGCAAGAGCTTTCCTGATAATTCTGATTGCAGGATCCTCGCCGGAAGTAATAACTACATCTGGCAAAGTAATTTTAGTTTGCATTAAATGAAAATTGAGATTAGAAATATTTTTTGAGACGTTCACGACAACCGTATCAGATCTAAACCCGATGTACGACGCAATAAGTGTATACTTTCCCGAGTTAACTTTTAATTCGTACTCACCATCTTTATTAGCTGAGGCACCATACGTTGTACCGGCAACCCTTATATTCGTAAAACTTAAAGGCTGATTACCTGAGGCATCAAGCACCTTTCCCTTAACAAAATACTGCTGGGCATTTACTAAACCTGTAAGCAGCAAAAACAGAAATAGTATTTTCATAAAATCTTAATTATTTGTTAAATGCATAATAAAAAAAACTTCCTATCTCTCAAAGATACAATATTAATGTATTGCTAAATTAAATTTATATTCGTCGTAATTCGGTAATTGTTTACAGGCTTGCGCCCTTACTTAAGGAGACCATCAGAATAATTAATAATAATATATTTTGATTTTCCTACAATTAAAGCATAATAATCACTATTTTTGAAAACTAAAGTCAGTCACTAAATAACCAGGTTAAACAATGAGAAAAAAATTATTCATTACACTTATCTTATCAATTGCTTTCGTTTCGATAGGATTAGCACAGAACAAAATAGATTTCACGGAGTACAATCTCGATAACGGTTTACACGTAATATTGCATCAGGATAAATCGACACCGATTGTTGCTGTAACGATGATGTACCACGTCGGGTCAAAAAATGAACAGCCTGATAGAACAGGTTTTGCACATTTTTTCGAACATTTAATGTTTGAAGGTTCTCCGAACATTCCGCGTGAACAATTCTACAAGATAGTTCAGAATGCGGGCGGCGAGCTAAATGCAAACACTATGTTCGACAGAACGTTTTTCTACGAAATTCTCCCTTCTAACCAATTAAAACTTGGACTATGGCTGGAATCGGAAAGATTGCTTCATTTAAAAATAGACAGTGTTGGAGTTGAAACACAGAGAAAAGTTGTAATAGAAGAAAGACACCAAAGATATGATAACCAACCTTACGGTTCTGTACTTGAAGAGACATTTAAAAGGGCTTTTAAAGGCACTCCTTACGAGTGGATGCCAATCGGATCCGTCCAATATATAGATAAAGCTTCAATTGATGAATTCAGAGATTTTTATAAAGAATTTTACGTCCCGCAAAACGTAACTCTTTCAATTGCGGGCGATATTGATATTGATGTAGCTAAGAAAGAAATCAAAGAATATTTCGGAACTATTCCACGCGGTAAAGAAAAAATCTATAGACCGAAGTTCGATGCACCGAAGCAAACTTCGGAAATAAGAGATACGATTTACGATAACATTCAACTTCCTCTTGTTCTTCAGGCATATCATATGCCTCCGCTGGGTGCGCCTGATTATTATGCTTTGAACATGCTTACAACTCTCTTGTCAACCGGAAGAAGCTCCCGTCTTTATAAAGAGATTGTAGATAAAGAACAGAAAGCCGTTCAAATTGGGTCATTTCCTCTGGCACTGGAGGGCCCGGGACTTTTTATTACTTATGGAATTTGTAATACTGGTATAAAAGCAAATGATCTTGAAAACTCTATGCAGGAACAGCTTGACCTGGCTAAGAAGAAACTAATAACCGAAGAAGAATTTCAGAAAATCAGGAACCAGATAAAAAATAATTTTGTAAATCAAAACGCTACTGATGCAGGAGTTGCCGAAAACCTTGCACAGTATCATGTTTTTTATGACAACACAAATTTAATTAACACAGAAATTGAAAGATTTATGAAAGTTACAAGAGAAGATATAAAAAGAGTAGCTGATAAATATTTAACCAAAGATAATCGTGTTGTGCTATACTACCTGCCAAAATCAATGGAACCAAAGAAGGAGGGTAAATAAAATGAAAAACAGAATTGTTATTTTAATATTCGCATTCATTTTTTCATTACCTGCCTTCGCACAGGTTGATAGATCACAAATGCCAAAGCCTGGACCCGCACCTGAAATACATCTTGGTAAATATGAATCATTTACATTGCCAAACGGCTTAAAAGTTTTCGTTGTTGAAAACCACAAACTACCAAAAATTTCACTTTCCCTTGTAGTTGACAGAGACCTCGTAAAAGAAGGAAATGCAGCAGGAATGCTAGAAGCAACAGGTGATCTTTTAAGAACAGGAACAAAGACTAAATCCAAGGACCAACTTGATAAAGAAATTGATTTTATAGGTGCCAGCATTTCAACTTCGTCAACAGGCGTATTTGCAACATCATTGTCAGACTACACAGAAAAATTAGTATCAATAATGTCCGACATTGTTTTAAATTCAGATTTCAAGCAAACTGAACTGGACAAAATATTAAAAAGAATGAAATCAGCATTAGCTGCTAAAAAAGATGATCCAAATGCAATTGCAAATGTTGTTGAGAATGCAGTTTTGTTTGGAAAAGATCACCCATACGGGGAAACCGAAACTGACGAGACTCTTGATAATGTTACACTTCAAAAGTGTAAAGATTATTATTCGAAATTTTTTGCACCAAACATTTCCTATCTTGCGGTTGTTGGAGATATCGAGCCTGATAAAGCAAATTCACTGGTTGAAAAATATTTCGGAAACTGGAAGAAAAAAGATATTCCTACATTCACTTATAAAACTCCAACTGCACCGATAAAAAGGGAAGTTGCCCTCGTCGACCGGGAAAATGCAGTTCAGTCAGTTATTGACGTTGCTTACCCGATTCAACTTAAACTTGGTGATCCGGACCTGATTAAAGCTGATGTAATGAACACCGTCCTTGGTGGCGGTGTTTTCAGGTTATTTGAAAATCTCAGAGAAAAGCATTCTTACACTTACGGAGCTTATTCTTCATTGATACAGGATAAATTTGTAGGAAATTTTGAGGCTACAGCCGAGGTCAGAAACGAAGTAACGGACAGTTCTATAACACAAATACTATATGAAATGAATAGAATCAGAAATGAAAAGGTCCCTGAAGATGAACTTCAACGAGCCAAAAATTATATGACTGGAAACTTTGCAATAAACCTTGAACATCCTCAAACAATAGCAACTTATGCAATTAATATAGATAGATTTAATCTGCCAAAAGATTATTATCAGAATTATCTTAAAAACATAGCCGCAGTGACTTCGGATGATGTTCAGAAAATGGCGCAAAAATATATACTACCAGATAATTCGTATGTAATTGTTGTGGGTAAGGGTTCCGATGTTGAAAATACATTAAAACAATTTGGTCCAGTAACTCTTTACGACAGATTCGGCAATGAAATCGACACAACGAAAAACAAAGCACCCGAAGGCATAACAGCAGAAAGCATAATTAATAAATATATCGATGCAATTGGCGGAAAAGCAAATCTTGAAAAGGTAAAGGATAAAACAACAATAATGCATGGTTCTGTCCAGGGTACGAATCTGACCATGGTAATTTATCAAAAAGAACCAAATAAAATAAAACAGGAGCTGGATGCGGGCGCAATAAAGCAGGAAACATATTTTGATGGTAATAAAGGAACAGTAGCTGTAGGAGGTAATACACAAAATATTTCTGGTGATGCCCTCGAGATTCTGAGGTATCAAGCATTAATTCATCCTTTATATATTATTGATTCACTGAATGTAAAAACAAAACTGCTTGGAACCGAGAAAATAAACGGCAAAGATGCATACAAAATAGAAGTTACACTTCCTACGGGAAAGAGCTGGACGGAATACTTTGATCCGGAAACAGGGTTCAAAGTGAAAGACATCCAACAGATAACCGTTCCTCAGGGTACATTTACAAAGGAGAATGAATATTCAGATTACAAAAATGTCGATGGAGTTATGTATCCATTCGAGTTGGTACAAACTGTCGGACCCCAGACTATAGATATGCAAGTAAGCTCAATAAAAGTTAACACAGGAATTCCTGATAGTAAATTTGAAATGAAGAAATAAACTCTGATTGTTGTTGGAACATTTGATCCTCCTGCTCTTTGACTGCAGGAGGATTTTTTATAATATCTAATGCTTTATAATTCTCAATAAAAATTATTTACATTGAAATTATGGATGACAAAAAGTACTCGGCAATAATTTTCGATCTTGGGATGGTTCTCATTCTATATGATTATAAGATTGCTCTTGAGCGATTAGAAAAGATTGAAAGGGGCTTCGGTGTAAATTATTTGAATCATTACAGGACTAATTATGAAATACATAGACAGTTTGAACGCGGAAATATTTCAGAAGAAGAATTTTTAAGTAAAGTTATGGTTGTTTTTAATGGTAGACTCAATAAAGAAACGTTTAAAAAAATTTATTCTGAAGTTTTCACTGTGAATGAAAATGTAACCACTCTTTTGCCTAAATTAAAGGAAAGACATCGACTTATTCTGCTTTCAAACACAAACTCTATTCACAGAGAATATGGCTGGAAAAATTATGACTTCCTGAAATATTTTGAAAAGCTGATCCTTTCCTACGAAGTGAGGGCTGTGAAGCCCGAAAAAAGAATTTATAAAGCAGTTGAAAATTATACAAATGAGCCACCAAATGAACATTTATTTATAGATGATGTTAAAGAATATGCAGAAGCTGCTATAAAATGTGGATGGGATGGAATTCAATTTACAGGTTATGAAAATATGATTAAAAATTTAATGATGAGAAAAATACTTTAATTGAGTTAATGTTTAATAACATGTGTATAAATTATAATGAGCAAGGACATTAAAGAGTTTAAGTATAAAATAGAACAATTCGCCGATATACAAATACTGTGCTATCAGGTTCCCGGTTTTAATGAATTATCATTGCAACAAAAAACACTAGTTTATTATTTATACGAAGCAGCCCTTTCAGGGAGAGATATTTTCTATGACCAGAATTACAAATACAACTTAATAATTCGTAGAACACTTGAAGCGATTGTTAATAGCTATACAGGCGATAAAAATTCAAATGAATGGAAAAAATTCATAGCCTATACCAAAAGAGTCTGCTTTTCAAACGGCATCCATCACCATTATTCCACAAAAAAAATATTACCTGACTTTACGATCGGATATTTCGAAAGCCTACTTTATAATTCAGATAAAGCGCTGTTTCCCCTTGAGGAAAATCAAACTATAAAAGAATTCTTAAAATTTTTAGTGCCGATTATTATTGATCCTAAGATTGATTCACAAAAAGTTGTCCTTGAATCAGGCGTTGATGTTATCAAATCATCAGCAATGAATTTCTACAAAAATGTCTCGCAAAATGAAGTTGAAGAGTATTATAAAAAAGAATCTGAGAATAAAGATTCTAATCCCATTTCCCACGGCTTAAACTCTCAACTCGTAAAAGAAAATAAAAAAATAATTGAAAAAAAATGGAGATTGGGTGAAATGTATTCACCTGCAATCGAAAAAATTGTTTTTTGGCTAGGAAAGGCCATAACTGTTGCTGAAAACGAAATACAGAGAAAAGCGCTGGAAAAATTAATTGAGTTTTACAAAACCGGTGATCTCAAAAAATGGGATGAATATAATATTTTGTGGATACAGGACACTGAATCCACGGTGGATATTGTCAACGGATTTATAGAGGTTTACAACGATCCTCTTGGATACAAAGGCTCTTTCGAATCTGTCGTCTCTATTAAAGATTTTGAAGCAACAAAACGAATAAAAATTATCAGCGATAATGCCCAATGGTTTGAGAATAATTCTCCAATCGACGAAAAATTCAAAAAAAAGAAAGTTGTTGGAATATCGGCAAAAGCTATTAATGTTGTTGTAGAATCGGGAGACGCTTCCCCTGCAACACCGATTGGGATAAATCTTCCAAACTCAAGTTGGATTAGACAAAAACACGGTTCAAAATCAGTTAACCTGAGTAATATTGTTTATGCTTATGATAAAGCTGCCTCGCAAGAAGCATTAAAAGAATTTTCATACTCCCAGGAGGAAATAGATCGTGCAAATAAATATGGAACACTGGCGGACAACATTGAAACAGATATGCACGAAGCAATTGGTCACGCTTCAGGACAGATAATGCCCGACATTGGTACGCCAAAACAAACTCTTAAAAATTATGCCTCAACTATAGAAGAATCCCGCGCAGACCTGGTTGCGCTTTATTACCTACCGGATGAAAAATTAGTTGAGCTTGGAATATTTCCAAACATAGTGGCATATAAAACAGAGTATGACAAATTTATTAAAAATGGATTAATGCTTCAACTTTTCAGAATAAAACCGGGCGAAAATATTGAAGAGGCACATATGCGCAATAGACAACTAATTTCAAAATGGGTTTATGAAAAAGGAAGTGCAGAAAATGTTATTGAAAAGAAAACCAGGCAAGCAAAAACTTACTTTGTAATAAATGATTATATAAAACTCAAAAAGTTGTTTGGAAAATTATTAAAAGAAGTACAACGCATTACGTCCGAAGGTGATTATAATGCTGCAAAGAAACTCGTGGAAACTTATGGAGTAAAAGTTGACCCAGATCTGCATAAAGAAGTGCTCGAGCGATATTCAAAATTGAACATCGCTCCATATAAGGGTTTTATAAACCCGGTTTTAAGACCGATAATAAAAGGAGACAAAATAATTGATGTTATAATTGAATATCCAGATGATTTTATGCAACAAATGCTTTATTATGCAAAGAACTATTCCTTGCTTCCTAACAGGAATTAAATCATCCGCCTCAATATCTTTATTACTAACAAGAAGAATAAAAGATCAACTCACAATAGATTTATTATTATATTTATTGTTTATCTGAGAAATCATTCATCTGGAGTATTTTTTAATGGGATTAAGCATAGGTATTGTAGGACTTCCGAATGTAGGAAAATCAACTTTATTTAATGCTCTTACAAAAGCACAAAATGCTGAGGCTGCAAATTATCCATTCTGCACAATCGAACCGAACAAAGCTGTAGTACCTGTACCAGACGAAAGAATTGAAAAACTTGCCAAACTCGTAAACCCTGCACGAGTAGTGAATTCAACTATTGACTTTGTAGACATTGCAGGCTTAGTTAAAGGTGCTAGCAAAGGTGAAGGATTAGGAAACCAGTTTTTAACAAATATCCGGGAAACAGAGGCGGTTCTACAGGTAATCCGATGCTTTGATAACGATGATGTGGTTCACGTCGACGGCAGCATTAATCCGATAAGAGATATCGAGGTAATTGAAACTGAGTTGCTCCTTGCTGACGTACAAACACTCGAAAAGAAAATTGAGAAGCTTCAAAAAATTGTGAAAGGTGATAAAACTGCTAAAGTAATGCTTGACGATACAGAAACTCTTCTGAAATTTATGAACGAAGGAAATCCTGCTACTCTTTTTCCGGATAAAGAAAAAGAAACTGTTAAACAACTCTTTAATGAATTGAGGTTAATGACTAGTAAAAAAACAATATACTGTGCAAATGTTGACGAAGAAAGTTTAACGGCAGATAATGATTATGTAAGAAAAGTAAGAGAATATGCAGTGAAAAACAAATCAGACTCAGTAAAAATTTCTGCAAAAGTGGAAGAAGAGCTCGTCGGTCTTGAAGAAAATGAAAGAACAGAATTTTTACGCTCCTATGGAGTAAAGGAAAGCGGACTTGAAAAAATTATCAGAACCGGATTTCATACTCTTGGCCTGATTAGCTATTTCACTGCTGGGCCAAAAGAAGTCCGCTCGTGGACGATCCATAAAGGCTGGAAAGCTCCACAGGCAGCAGGAGTGATTCACACAGATTTTGAAAAGGGTTTCATCAGGGCTGAAGTTATTGGATATGCTGACTATATAAAGTATGGTTCTGAATCGGCCTGCAAAAGTGCGGGTGTTATGCGTATTGAGGGAAAAGATTATATTGTGCAGGATGGTGATGTAATGCATTTTCTCTTCAATGTGTAATAATATAATACATTTAACGCATTAACTGCTTGTTCTCCTTCCTAATACAGTGTTTTCTATTTCAAACATTCTAAGAATGATACACACTTGATGATTTGAATATATTCTTAGTCATTGTATTTTAAACACTTATGAAGATAAAACCCTTGGCACACTTTTTCCTTTAGAAATCTAAAGATAAAAATATTTTAGTGAGGGTTATATGGAATTATTTTCAGAGTCTATACTTTTAATTATGCTGGCAGCAGGGACTTTCTTATTTATTGCCCTTGCCTTTGGTTTTTACATGCTAAAGGATTAAGCAATAAGGTATATAAAGGATGGTTAAATGATAATTATTTCTCAGACTTTAACAATTATAATCAGCTGCTTACTGCTCGTTACATTTCTATTTATGGGGCTATCGATTACTCAAATTAAGTTTTTCAGGAATCATAAATTATAATATCTATTGCCTCCATATAGCTGCTGAATTTTTATTATTCCCTACAATCCAATATAACAACGTTAAATTTTTTTCAAAGGATTGACTTTACCAAATATTATCGTATATTTGCGATATACAATGGACCTTTTATGGCAAAAGCAAAAATTGAAAATTTTACTGTTGAGGAACTTTTACTTGCTGATGCAGCCAAAGCTATGGCTCATCCTGCAAGAATTAAAATTCTAAAAATCCTTTCAGAATACAATGCCTGTTTCTGTGGGGAGATAGTTGATTTGTTACCTCTTTCGCAGGCAACTGTTTCTCAACATTTAAAAGAACTGAAACGTGTTGGATTAATAAAAGGAGAAATAGAAGGGCCCAAAACCTGCTACTGTATAAACGAAAAACTGTTGGAAAAGATAACAAAACAATTAACAAAATTTTTAAATAATGTTTGTAAATGTTAAAAGAGGCAATGCAAATGGACAACTCAAAAGAAATTAAAAAAATGGTAAAAGAAAAATACGGTAAAATTGCTAAACAAAGTTCCGAAGAAAATAAATCCTCCTGCTGTGGAAGTGGTCCATCTGTTATTAGTTCCTGCTGCGGCGATGGAAAAATTGATTATTCTATCTTTGCAGATGATTATTCACAAAAGGAAGGATACATTGCTGATGCGGACCTTGGATTAGGATGTGGTTTGCCTGTCGATTTTGCAGGGATTAAAAAAGGCGATACCGTAGTGGATTTGGGATCTGGCGCAGGCAATGATGTTTTTGTTGCCCGGTCCGTCGTCGGTGAAAATGGAAAAGTTATTGGAATCGACATGACCCCAGAAATGATCACAAAAGCAAACAAAAATAAAGAGAAATTACGTTATGAAAACGTAGAATTCCACTTAGCTGAGCTCGAATCTACTCCGTTAAATGAAAATAGTGTCGATGTAGTTGTAAGCAATTGCGTATTAAATTTATCTCCTGAGAAAGAAAAAGCCTTTAACGAAATTAAAAGAATATTAAAACCAGGAGCTCATTTTTGTGTCTCTGATATTGTGTTGAAAGGAAAACTTCCGAAAGCTTTGAGGAAATCAGCAGAAATGTATGCCGGATGTGTTTCTGGAGCACTTCAGGAAGAAGAATACATTGGAATCGTAAAAAATACAGGTTTTGAAAATATTGAGGTCAAAAAATCTAAAAGAATTAACCTCCCAGATGAAATCTTAAAAGAATATCTGAATGATAATGAATTGGGAAAATTTAAAAATGACGAAATTGGAATATTCAGTATAACTGTTGTGGGATATAAAAGTATATAATTTTTAGTCCTCTGTTAAGAGGACTAAATTTATAAAAATTATGTTGAAAGTACTTTGTTTAATATTTCATTTTTCTTGTTTCCAATTTCCTGCATTAACTCTTTGAAAGATTCAGAAAATAATTCAACACCTTTTTCTGTCAATTTCCTTGTTATTACACTAAAATCTACATTTAACTCTGCAAGCTTTTTCATTTGCGCTCTCGCTTCGTCAACATTTTTGGTCAATCTTTCCTCTGGTTTACCGTGATCTTTATAAGCAGTTATTGTAGACGGCGGCATGGTATTAACAGTTTTGGGTCCTATTAACTCTTCTACATATAAAATATCTGAGTAAGCAGGGTTTTTTGTACTTGTGCTTGCCCAAAGTACCTTTTGAACTTTTGCTCCATTTTCCTGCAACTTTTTAAATCTGGAACTTGAAAATAATTCCTGGAATTTTTCATAGACAAGTTTTCCATTTGCAATAGCAATTTTCCCTTTTAGATCATCATTTTTCACCTTTGATAATTCATCATCCACAGCAGTATCTATTCTGCTTATAAAAAAGCTGGCCACAGATGCAATATTACTAATATCCTTTCCTTCTTTAACTCTGTTCTCTAATCCGCTGAGGTAAGCGTCAACCACTTGTTCATAAACAGATTGAGCAAAAATTAGTGTAATATTAATGTTTGCTCCTTCAGAAATCATTTGGCGGATTGCAGGTATTCCTTCCTGTGTTGCAGGAATTTTTATCATAACGTTTTTTCTATTAACCTCTTTAAATAATCTCCTCGCCTCAGAAATAGTATTCTCTGTGTCATAAGCTAGCTCTGGTGATACTTCAATACTAACGAAACCGTCATTTCCATATGTTTTATCATAAACATTTGAAAGAATGTCTGTCCCTTCCTGAATATCCTTTACTGCCAGTTTTTCAAACAAGTCAGATGAAGTTAATTCAGAATTTTCAGAAAGCAATGTTTTAAGCTGCTCGTCGTAGTCATTGCCTTTTCCAATAGCTTTTTGAAAAATCGTAGGATTCGAAGTTACACCGCTTATCCCATCTTCTTCAACAAGTTTTTCTAATTCACCTTTTTTCAGCATTCCTCTGCTTATATTATCTATCCATACGCTTTGTCCAAACTTTTCGAGTTTCTTTAAGGTGTTAATCATAATAATCTCCTTTATCAGTATTTATCCATTTGATTTACTTTTTCAATTCTTCTCACAAATCTCTCTTCATTAATAAACTTAGCATTTAAGAAAGAAAAAACAAGTTCTTTAGCAAGTTCCACGCCGATTATTCTTGCACCCAAGCACAGGACATTCATTGCGTCATGCTCTACTCCCTGACGGGCTGAATAAGTATCGTGACATAAACAGGCCTTTATCCCCTTTACTTTATTGGCCGTTATACAAGCTCCGACACCGCTTCCACAAATAATAATGCCTTTTTCAGCTTTGCCTGAAGTAATAGTTTCTGCTACTTTTTTTGCAAAATCCGGATAGTCGTCTTTGGGATCAAAAGTATTGTTCCCTTCATCAATCACTTCATAATTGTTTTTTTTTAATATTTCCACAAGATACTGCTTTAGCTCAAAACCGCCATGATCGGCGCCAAATGCAATTTTCATTTAGATTCCTTTGAATTGAATTAAGACTAATTCTGCGTCATGAAGGACAATAATTGACATAATTAATGTTACAAAATATAGTGAAAGAATACCATTAATTTATTATTATGCTTTAGAAATTAATAACCGTTAAGGTACAATATGTCATTAATTGATTTCTTAATCCTGTTAATAATTGCAGGAATATGTGGATCTATCGGACAATCTCTTGTAGGATATTCCCATGGCGGCTGCATTCTCTCTATAGCTGTTGGATTCATCGGTGCATTATTGGGAGAATGGATCGCAAGAAAATTATCGCTGCCTGATTTCTTTGTTGTAAACATTGGTGGCTCAAATTTTCCTGTTGTATGGTCTATTTTAGGTTCAGTTGTTTTTACTGCTATTATTAGTGTGTTTTTCAAAGGAAGAAGACGGCGATAATTCTATTTTTACTTTTTAGTAGCCATCTAATTTATTATGGGCACAAAATATAAAGGAAATAAAGAAGAAGTGATCGCTCTCGACACTGCTATTAAACTAGTACGTGCAGCAGAATCTTTAATTTCCAAAGCAAGCCTAAATTTATCGAGACATAATATTACCCTTAGTCAATTTGGAATACTCGATGCAATTTACCATCTTGGTCCGTTAACACAAAAAGCACTGGGTGAAAAAATTCTGAAAAGCGGGGGAAATATCACACATGTTGTTGATAATCTTGAAAAAAGAACTCTCGTAAAAAGATACCGTGGAAAAAATGACAGAAGGAACTTTGAAGTGCATCTGACAAAAAGAGGTGAAAAATTAATTACTAAAATTTTGCCTGGTCAAGTAAGAATTATAAAAACAGAATTAGGAATATTAAACCAAGAAGAGTCTGAAACTTTGCAAGGGTTATGTAAAAAAATCGGAAAAAAAGAGAACTAAGTATTTATTTTATTATAAATATTTGGAAGAATTTCACCGGCCTTTCCAAAGAAATAACGATCTGCTATTGAGGTTATCTCGGTTTTTTCTATATTAATTTCAATTATATATGCGCCGCTTTGCTTAGCAACAAATATTATTGAAGCAGCAGGATAAACAATGGCCGATGTACCAACAATGATAAATATATCTGCCTCCCTTGCTGACTTTTCACTTTCTAAAAATTCGTCTTGAGGCAAGTACTCTCCAAACCATACCACATCTGGCCTGATTAATCCCCCGCATTTACATTTGGGCACCACGTTGGAAAAGATAATATCGTCATTATAAAAAGTTTTGCACTTAACGCAATAATTTCTTTCTATATTTCCATGCAATTCGTAGACTATTTTACTTCCTGCTCTTTTATGCATATTATCTATATTTTGTGTAATTACTTTAACTTCAGGAAAAATATTTTGAAAATCCGAAATAGTTATATGCGCAGAATTAGGCTTTGCTTCATGAACAATTTGCTTTCTGTGTTTATACCATTCCCAAACCATCTCAGGATTCCTTAAGAAGGCATCAAAGTTCGCTAGCTCTTCCCGTTTAAGTTTACTCCAAATCCCTTCTTTTCCCCTGAAAGTAGGTATGCCGCTTTCTGCAGAAACTCCGGCGCCGGTAAAAAATACAACTGATTTTGCTGAAGAAAATTTTTTGAGTATTAAGCTATCTAATAAAAGCATAAAATTTAAGAATAGAATAATTTATGACCCTTTAATCAAACAATGTCTCATCCGGTTTATCATTTGTTTTGGATGACAAATTATGTCTAAAAAGATCAGTTGAAGCAAGAGTGATAAATCGTGTCCATTTATTATCGCCTCTTATTTCGGAAGATAGAGCATTTTTATAAGCATTTACTTTTGCACTTAATTCATCTGCTTGATAAAGAGTAATTGCTTCCAACGTTTTCGGAACAACGGGCGAAGCGAATTCCAATTTGCCCTGATGACTTAATATTATATGAAGAAGATTATTTTTTAGTTCCTCAGGAAATTCTTTTATTTTTTTTATTTCTTCATTAATAATCATTGCAGCAATTACAATATGTCCGATCAACTTGCCTTTGTCAGTGTAACTAAAAGACGCATCAACTGACAATTCTTCAGTTTTGCCAAAGTCGTGAATCATTGCGCCAACAATTAATAAATCCCTGTCTATCTCGGGATGAATGTCACACATCAGGTCACAGATTCTTATTATTTCCAGAGTATGCTCTATTAAGCCATGAACGTATGCGTGATGCCATGATTTACCAGCGGGAGATTCTGAAAATTTCTTAAAATTCTTCTCATCAAAAACAATTTTCATTAATGATTTGAGATTAGAATCTGAAATTTTTTCTATTCTGTCAAAAAATTCTTTTTTCATCTTCTCCGGATCACGTTTTGATTTCGGAAGAAAATCTGAAATAGAAATACCTTCAGATTCAGAAACCGCCTTAATAGAAGAAATATTGATCTGTGGGGTTCCCCTATAATCGTCCATTGACCCTTTTATTTTGGCTATATCTCCTACTTTAAAATTTTTATATATTGTTTCAAAATTATCCCAGATATTCGAATTGACAGTTAATGATCGATCTCCTAACTCAAGGCTAAGGTAGTCACTTCCATTTTTAGACGTTCTAATTTCAATATTTCTTATAACCAGATAATGGTCAACAGAATTATTTCTCTTTAATGTCGAAAGGTCATCCTGAGTAAGCATTATCTCCCTCTTTTAATATTTGGAAATTGCTATCCTTGGGAATGTGTGTAATAATTGAGCGATTCAAGAGGTCAATTGAAACTGCGATTGTTTTTTTACCATCCTCGTATTCCTGTACAACTCCTATAACTCCCTCGAAAGGTCCGTTTTTGATTGTTACCTTTCTGCCAGGTGTGAGCCCATCATGTAAAAATATTTCTGATTTAGTATTTAACATTTTTTTAAGATTATCAATTTGCCAGGTAGGGATTTTTGCAGCTCTTCCCTTGTCAAAAACGCATCTTACAATTGAATACTGTTCCAGCGCCAAAAGTCTTTCTTTTTCATCAGCATAAATGAATATATATCCCCTAATTACCGGCTCCGTAATTTTTTTTTTCCTATCACTCCATTGTCTTTCCTTTATTATAACAGGCAAGTAGTGTTTGACCCCAACAGCTTTCAATTGCTCCTCTGCTTTAAACTCCGATTTTGGTTTAGTATATAACGCAAACCAAGATTTTTCTTCAGCCGAAGATTTGCTTTTCGTCTTTGTATCGATTTTTTCATCAAGCATAAAACAATAACTTTTATTTATTAATAATAGAAGCCCTGCCTATTGAATAATAAGTAAATTGCTTTTCCCTCATTTTATCCAGATCGTATAGATTTCTACCGTCAAAAATCACAGACTCATTAAGCAATTCCTTTACTCTATCGAGATCAGGATTTCTAAATTCATTCCACTCAGTTACAATAATTAACGCATCACAATTTTTAATAGCGTCATAAGCGGTCTTTGCATATTCTATTTTTTTACCCAATTGTGCTTTAGTTGTTTCCATTGCCTCCGGGTCATATGCGGTAATCTTTGCCCCGTTATCAACTATTTTTCTTATCAGTGCTAAAGCCGGAGCGTCTCTTACGTCATCTGTGTTGGGCTTAAAGGCAAGTCCCCATAGTCCGAAATGCTTCCCTTTTATGTTTCCCCTGTAATGTTTTGACATCTTATTAAAGAAGAACTCAACCTGTCTTTTATTAACTTCTATAACAGATTTTAATATTTTAAAGTCAAATTTATTTTCATTAGCAGTATTGACCAATGCAAAAACATCCTTGGGAAAGCAGGATCCTCCATAACCGATGCCAGGAAATAAAAACCTTTTACCTATCCTTGAGTCAGAACCGATTCCTATTCGCACCTTATCAACTTCTGCTCCAGTTAGCTCACAGAGGTTTGCTATTTCATTCATAAAAGATATTTTTACGGCCAGAAAAGAATTTGCTGCATACTTAGTCATTTCTGCAGATTTTTCATCCATAAAATAAATTGGATTTCCTGATCTGACAAATGGTTCATATAATTGATCCAGAACTTTTCTGGATTTTTCACTACTTGTTCCAACAACAACTCGCTCCGGTTTCATAAAATCTTCAACGGCCATACCTTCACGAAGGAATTCCGGATTCGATGCAACATCAAAATCAAAATCAGGTGCATGTTTTTTAATCACTGTTCTAACCTTATCACTCGTACCGACGGGAACTGTACTCTTATCAACTATTATTTTAAACCCTATGTTCGGCTCATTCTTAAAAAGTCTTCCCAACTGATCAGAAACTCCCAAGACATATTTCAAATCTGCACTCCCATCTCCATCCTGTGGAGTGGGGAGACAAAGAAAAATTACTTCAGCTTTTTTAGTAGCTTCTTCCAAACTTGAGGTAAATTTTAATCTTTTATCTTTAATATTTCTTTCAAAAATTGTTTGCAGCCCCGGTTCGTAAATAGGGATAACCCCTTTTTTCAATTTTTCCAACTTTTTAAGATCCACATCTACACATATAACATTATTACCTGTTTCGGCAAAACATGTACCTGTAACAAGTCCTACATACCCGGTACCAATAACTGCTATATTCACTTGACCTCCGAAATTTTTAGTGGTAAAATATAAACATTCCTGAATAGACTTGGAAGAATTATGCTCTGAATGCCAGACATAAGACGGGTAATCTGTTAATTAAAAAAATCTTTATTAATAAATATTTGTCTGTTACACTTTAATTGAGGTGTAGAAATATCCACCTGAGAACTTTTACTTTTGAGTAAGTAACTAAAGACAAATCGCTTAATAATCCCAAATGATTTAAGAGAGAAATCAGTTGATAGGGAAAGGATTCTTCTAACCTGAAAGAACCTGATGTTGTGCTGGATTTAAGTTTTGAAACGGTAAATTTACTCTTTTTAGCTGAACCTGCAGTTGATTTTTTTTTTGCCATAGACCTAATCTTAAGAAGAGATTTTTAATTATTTAGAATATAATTATATATCCTTTTTGCATAAGCTATTCAAGAAAGGCTTCGATAATATTTAAATTATTAATAGGGGATATTTAACAGGATGATTGCTATAATCTCCCCCAAATTTTTTATTTGCGGAACCTTATCGAAAAACCTATGGTTTTATTACGTGTTCTTAATTTACTGAAACCGTAACCAATAAGTAGGTCATCACCTTTAAATTACTTCTATAGCATATGTTACTTTGCCGGCACTCCTTCTTTATTGAATTCAATAACCTCAATAGGACAGCTCCACACGCATTTTGCGCAATTAGTACATCGTGGATCAATTATAAAAATTTCTGCTTCTTTCAGCTCTATTGCATCTTCAGGACAAACACCGACACAGCAACCGCAAAAGTCACATTTATCAGGCAGAATATTTATCAAAAGTTTGCCGGTTTTTGCTTGTCTGTACATCTGATCTGCAGGCAATATTTCTCTTCCCTTAGAAATTAACTATCAATAAATTAAATCTTTTAAGTCTTGAAGTTAGCTAAAGAATTTTTGAATTGAAAGTCTGACACAAAGCAAAAATCAATAAACAATTTCGTTTTTATCGTCCGTTGGTTTAGGCGACCAGTCGATTCCGTCACAAGGGACATATTCTTTTGTTGGATGTTTGTCGTGTTTCAAACAAAGTACAGCAGACTTATCAAAATTTTCACAGCTTGAACATAAAGTATCTTCTATTATCTCCTTGTTCCTTTCAGTAAAAAGTCTGTAATGAATTATTGCGGGGTGAATAATTACGCCATAAAATGCCACGAGACTAACCGTCCACCAAAATTGGTAATCCAGATACCCTTTTAAAATCCAAATCAGTGGCATAACTATAGCCGTTCTTATAATCGCCCAAAAAACTAATTCTCCCAAGACCAAATCCTATAGAATTGCTTAAGTTTCTATAAAATAAAAAATATTAACATTTTATTTTATAAGAAAGGTATTAAAAATGAAAAACCCCTGAAAAGAACTCGTTTCCAAATAGCTTAAAAGCTTATTTTATAAATAATAATTATTATATTGTTGCATAAAATTTTATCTTGCTTTTATACTGTGGAGTAGAAAAAACCTCGCGTTGGCGAGGTTCAAAAAGAGGCAAATTACTATCGTGAGCGCGGGTGGTTTCGAACCACCGACCCTCTGCTTAAAAGGCAGATGCTCTACCCCTGAGCTACGCGCCCTAAAAAAATGATAGTCTTTAATATAAGAATTTGAGGTTTTTTTTCCAAGCTTTTGCTCTGAAAGGTGAGCTAGCCGATTAACAATTAGATAAGTTTATAAAAAATATAATTTTAGTATTTTTAAGACCAATATGATAAAAAACGCTAAAGTTCTTGTTTGTGATGATGACGAAACTCTTTGCTACCTTTTGAAAGAACAGCTCCTGGAAGAAAGTTTTGTTGTCGATACCGTTTATGACGGAAATCTTGCAATTGACGCAATTAAAGGAAAGAACTATGACTTGCTATTACTCGACCTAAATATGGGTGATGTTTCTGGTGAGGATGTTTTAAAATTTGTGGCCGATTATACTTCCTCACTGCAAGTAATAGTATTAACAGCGCAATCTGATGTTAAAAAAGCGATTGAGTGTATAAAAATGGGGGCGTACGATTTCATAAACAAGCCATATAACTTTGATGAATTATTGGTTACAATTAATCGTGCGCTTGAGCACAAAGAACTACTTGTAAAGACTACTATACTGGCAAGTCAAGTAAATAAGAAATTATCAAATTCTATTATCGGCGAAAGCCCGGAACTACAAAAAATAATTAATCTTGCTAACAAATCTGCTCTATCAGACTCAAATATTTTGATAGAAGGAGAAACAGGAACTGGTAAAGAACTATTCGCCGATTATATTCATAGACATTCAGCCAGGAGTGATAAGCCTTTTGTTGTAATCAACTGCGCATCACTGCCTGACCAATTGATAGAAAGTGAGCTGTTTGGTCATGAGAAAGGAGCTTTTACTGATGCAAAATCAACCAAGCAAGGTCTGGTAGAAATTGCTCATGGAGGAACACTTTTTTTAGATGAAATTGGTGAATTAAGTTTATCGCTTCAACCCAAACTGTTACGTTTTCTGGAAAATGGAGAGTACAGAAGGATAGGAGGAGTTACCAATCTGACATCAAATGTTAGGGTAATTGGAGCAACTAACAGGAATCTTCTTGAAGAAGCTGACAATAAAAAATTCAGGCGTGATTTACTTTTCAGATTAAATGTGATCACTTTAACAATCCCTCCTATGAGAGAAAGAAAAGAAGACGTGCTTTTATTAGCCCGGCATTTTTTAGAAATAAAATCACCTATTAGGTCACCTAAAAAACTAACACCCGAAGCGGAAGAAGCGCTTTTGCATTATAGTTTTCCTGGCAATGTCAGAGAACTTGATCATATCATTGAAAGAGCCCTAATATTTGCTGAAGGAGAGTACATCCACGTTGAGGATCTGAACCTGCCCACAGACGCAACACAAAAAGTTCAGGAAGTTGAAGATAATACTCCCAAAATAGAACAAGTGCTGAGTATGGATGAAGTAGAAAAAAAACATATTGCTCACGCTTTAAAACAAAACAAATGGGATAGAACACAAACTGCAAACCAGTTAGGAATAAGCCCTAAAACCCTCTACACTAAAATTAAAAAATACCAGATTAAGCAAGAATAAATATGCTGGAGGGAATAGTTTCAAAATATAAACTAAAGAAGCTATTACAACATAGTCAGGATGCTTGTGCTATAACAGATAAGAATCGGGAATTAATATGGTATAATGATGAATTCAAAAATCTTTTTACTTCCGGACGATTAAAACAAAAAGGCTTTTCCGATTTATTAACAAGTTTTGATTTAAAGAAAATAAAAAATAATAAAACACAAGAATTAAATATAAAGCTAAAGCATAACTCAATGCCTGCTTCTATAAAAGTTCTTTCATCAAACAATAAAATTGACGGATATTTTATCAAAGTAAATGCCAGAGAAAAGAAAGAGAATAAGAAGACACCATCTGCAAAAAATGATTCTGAATTTGTACAGGAACTTCAAAACATCCTCACACTTTTAATAAAAGAAAGCTCATTAACAAAACTTTCAAATGAAATTCTTCAAAAATGTGTTTCACTTAGTAAAAGCGACTATTCTGTAATTGTATATAACGCTCAGAAAGATACTGAAGAATATGATTTTTCAATTTATGATCACGACAACTACTTGTCTAATTTTGACGATATAAAAAAGGATATCGAATCTAACTTTTCATTTCTTAATAAATGGCTTAATGCAAATCGAAAATCTCTTAAAGGGAGCCAGTCACCAAATAACCTGGCTTCTACTCTGTCCAAACTGCTAAAATCTGAGTCTATTGTACTAACTCCTTGTATTTTTGATAATAAACATATTGCAACTATAATTGTTGGAAAAACCAAGGGAGGATATTCAGAATTTCAAATTAAAACAGTTGAGCAGTTTGCCGCCCTTTTAAGTTTTGCAATTACAAATTTCAGAACTAGAGAATTGAATACAGCTCTCGAATCCAGACTTCTACAAGCACAAAAGCTTGAAACTATAGGCAAGCTCTCTTCAGGTATGGCTCACGATTTTAGTAATCTGCTCTCAAGTATTTTTGGTAGTGTTAACCTTCTTAGGAAAAGAGTTCCTGATAATGAAAATATTGCAAAATTGATTGATAACATTGAGAGCTGTTCTGTAAGAGCAAGGGATCTGACAAAAGGATTGCTTTCATTTGGGAAACCAACCTCTAAAAGAAAAGAGTTGATCAACCCAAACCTCCTTTTAAGTGAAATTTCAAAAGTGGTAAACCACACTTTCCCTAAAAGTATAGACTTTGAAAGTAACGTAGAGGAGGACCTTTATAATATACTTGGCAACAGCACTGAAATATATCAAATTTTGTTAAACCTTTGTGTGAACGCAAGAGAATCAATTGAAAAATCCGGAAAAATAACATTATCCAGTAAAAATATTAAGATAGATAAAAAAAATAATTTGCTTCATCCCTTGTTACAAACTGGAAAATACGTATGGTTTTCAGTCAGTGATACAGGCTCTGGAATATCGGAGGAAAATTTATTGAAAATTTTTGATCCGTATTTTTCAACGAAACTAAAAGAGAGTGGCTCTGGATTAGGGCTATATGTAACATATGGAATTATAAAAGCACATAATGGCGAGGTTGAAGTTTCAAGTAAAATTAATGAGGGAACGACATTTGATGTTTTTATCCCGGCATACGAACCCGCTGCACAAAAAGAAAGCAGAGAGGAAAAGATAATACTTCTTGCTGAAGATGAGGTTATGCTAAGTGATTTGTTAACAGAATTATTAGAAGCAGCCGGGTATAATGTCATAAAAGTGTACAATGGAAATGAGGTAATTAAAGTTCTGACTGAAGAACTAAAGGTTGATATGGTTATTTTAGATTACAATATGCCCGGGATTAACGGGCTGGAGTGTTCAGAAAAAATTCGTAGCCTCAATTTGGATATGCCAATAATCCTTTCGTCCGGAAGTGTTTCAATAAATGATGAGGCGAGTTTAAAAAAGAAGGGGATAACAAGTATCGTTACAAAACCTTATGAGTTTGAGACACTACTTGCTACAATTCAAACACTGATTTAGTTTCATTTGGGAATATTTTCATCTACATTAATCATTTTAATGTTCTTTGTGTAATCAGCCATCGTCGGATCTTTTATAGAATTCATATTGTTCAACACATCGTTTATTTCTTTTATTGCCAGTTCAATATAACTTAATCTTTTATCTATAGCTTCTTTAGAAATTTTTTCTTTCGCAAGCTCCCTTCTTATTGCAGTAGCTGAAAGATTCATCAAGGTTAATGGTTGCTTGATTTTATGATTCGCTGTTACCACCGTTGCGGCAAAAATACTTTGCTTCTCAGCCTTTATTAACAACTTTTGAGCATCTGATAATTTCAATGCCGAATTAACCCGCGCAAGCAATTCCACTTTATGAAACGGCTTTTTTATATAATCGAAGGCTCCAGCTTCCAGCCCCTCTTTCGTATCTTCTGCGCCTACTTTTGCTGTTACCAGAATTATAGGAATATTTTTTGTCTTTTCATCATTTACAAGTGTTTTACAAACCTCAATACCCGTAATACCGGGCATCATAACATCAAGAAGAACCAGGTCTGGTGCTTCATTTCGAGCTTTTTCTATACCAGTCTCTCCATCGTAAGCTGTGATAACCTGATAATTTTCGTGTTCAAGTCGATCTTGAAGCATAAAAACATTTTCCGGTAAATCGTCTACAATTAATATTTTTTTCATAGTCAGCTTGTCTTCAGTTTTGAAAATAACTTTTTAATTTTAAAGGTTATAACAGTTGAATTTACAGGTTTGGGAACATAATCATCAAAACCATGCTTAAGAATTACTTCTTTATCTTCCTGCATAGCCTTGGCTGTTACTGCAAATACAGGTATTTGTGACCACCTTGGCGTTGTCCTGATTTTTTTTATTGTCTGAAAGCCGTCCATCTCTGGCATCATAATATCCATCAATATCAGGTCTGGTGTTTTCTGTTCTAATATTTTTATTGCCTCCAAGCCATTTTTTGCCAGTATAGTTTTACATCCACAGGCTTCTACTATTTCGTTAATCGTGAATAAAGTGTCTGGATCATCGTCAACAATTAATGCTTCTCCGAGATAATTCTTATCCTCCTTTGCTTTTTCAATTCCTCCGACCATCTTTGTTTTATCAATATTTTTTGCAGGCTGCCCCTTCTGAGCAATACCAAAATTTTCCTGGATCCTTAATTGATCACGAACTATTTTCAGTACATCAAGAGGGTGCCCCATCGATTTTATAGTAATATTTTCAACTATTGATTGTAGGGAGTTTTTTTCTTCTTCCGTTAAATCCTTAGCTGTGCTTATTATTATCGGAATATGTCTTGTTTCAATATTTGATTTTAATTTATGGGATAATGTAATCCCGTCAACTTTGGGCATTATCAAATCCAGTATCACCAAATCGGGTTGTGATTCCAGAATCTTACTGAAAGCTAGTTCACTATCTTTTATATAATCTATCCTTATATTTTCATTCCTAAACGCTTTTTTAAATTTTTCGAACTCTGTTTCATCATCATCCACTATAACAATTTTTTCAATGCTTTTCTTTGCAAGACTTCCAAGACGGTCAAAAGCAGTTTGTAATTTGTCATTTGAAATTGGTTTGACGAAATATTCAAAAGCACCAAGCCCATACCCCAGGTTTTTATCTCCCATAATGGAAATCACAATAACAGGAATATCTTTTGTTTCCGGGTTTTCTTTCAAATTTTTAAGAACAGACCAGCCGTCTCTCTGAGGTAGCAAAACATCAAGTGTAATTGCAAAGGGACACAACTCAATTGCTTTTTTTAGCCCCTTTTCTCCATCTTCAGCGTAAACAACTTCATACCCCTTCGAAACAAGGTACTGTCCTATAGTTATTCTAACTTCCGGGTCATTATCTATCACCAGCACGGGCTTTTGTTTTTTCTGAAGCAACCGATCCGATTTATTTTCTAAGCTTTCTTCCGATGATGCAAACACAAGAGGAATTGAAAATGAAAATGTTGAACCCTGTCCCAATACACTTTTAACAGTAATACTTCCTTTAAGTAAATCAGCAATTTTTTTACAGATGGTAAGTCCTAACCCAGTTCCTCCAAACTTACGTGTTGTTGTCCCGTCAGCCTGCCTGAATTCTTCGAAAATTATTTTAATATTTTCTTCAGAAATTCCTATTCCACTATCTATAGCATCAAAACGCAGAGTATTATCCTTTTCAATTGTTACGCTTAGTTCTACAAAACCATCTTCTGTAAACTTAATTGCATTGCCTAACAGGTTTATCAACACCTGTGTTATTTTTTCTCTTTCAAGATTTACAACAATTCTAGTATTACAGTTCCTCGAAATTTTCAAATCAATGGATTTATTATTTACCAGCGGGCTGACGGAGGTTTCCACATCGCGAATTAACTCTTCAAGCAAGACATCTTCGTTGTGAAGCTCCATTTTGCCTGCCTCTATTTTTGAAAGATCCAGAATATCGTTGATAAGATTCATCAACCTTCTACTACTCTTCAGAACAACTTCCAATCTTTCTCTGTTTTTACCGACAAGCGTAGTTTCTTCCAGAATCAGCTCCGTTAATCCAAGAATAGAATTCATAGGGGTCCGCAATTCGTGAGACATGCTGGCAAGAAACTGAGATTTCAATTTGGTTGCTTCCTCGGCCTTGCTCTTCTGGATTTCCAATTCCTTAGCCTTTTCTTTCAATTCATTGTGTAATTCAACCAATGTTTCATTCTGTTTTCTGATTTGAATGTTCTGCTTTTGGAAATCTTCATTGAGTTTTTTCAATTCAGCTACTAGATTTTTCATTTGAACAAAAGCAGTCGCATTGGTAATTCCTATGGCAAGTTGCTCTTTGATCTTTGCAAGATATTCCTTTGCCTCAACTGTTGGCTTACCGGAAGAGCCTAGCTCAAGTATTGCTATTACTCTTTGATTGTAAATAATCGGAATGATTAACAGATGTTTAATTTCAATATCAACAACACCAAGAGAGATTTTATAAGGATTTTCTTCAAAATCCATTTCGATAGTATCCCTATCCTTAATCACTTTATTAAAAAAAGATACATCTGAAGAAAGTTTTATCTTCTCATTCAATCCGTAGGAACTTGCAAGTGTGGTCTTGTGATTTTCATCAACAACATATAAAGCACCAACAACAAAGCCGGCAGTCCTAATGATCTTGCTTAATGAAGCCTCTGAAATTTCAGTAAGTGTGGGGTTCTTATTAACAAGTGTTATAAACTCTGAATATTCGTTTTTTGCACGCTCGTTTTTTTCCAGTTCCACCAGCATTACATTGAACGCTTGGGCAAGTTGCCCTATTTCATCGTTGCTTTGTACAGGAATTTCTGTCTTAAAATTCCCCTCTTTTGTTATCTCTGTAGCTTTACTTAATACGGAAATCTGTTTTCTGATTTTATCTGTAAAAACTAAAGTAATAATCAAAGATAATACTAATCCAGCCAGACCAATCACAATCAAGATGCCTTTAAGGCTTGATTTTAATTGTTGTGTTTCGCCAAGGGTAGTGAAGATTATGAAATCGAGCTGATCGTTCAAATCATTCCCGATAGCAGGCCTGTAAATTGTAGTAAGTAAATCCGCAGATGAAGTACCCTTGCTAAATATATCAAAATTATTTTTCTTAGAAAGACTTATATATGCCTGAGCAATTAAATAATAATTTTTTTGGTTTTCTTCTTCATCCGAGAGTATAATAGGAGAGCCGTTCCATACAACGGCAACATCTGCACGTATTTTTTCAGAAACTTTATTTATAAAGTCAGACGAAAGAATTTTCCCATAGTAATATATTTGTCCATTGCTCTCTTTAAACGTTTTTACAATTGCCGCCGGATTGTTTTTTAAAAAATCCCTAATGGTGAATTTTTGGGTTGATATAAAAACATTTTTCTTAACAAGTTTTCTAACGATGTAACCCTGTGAGCCAGCTGACTGCTGCAATATAAAATCTATATTCCTATCTGAAAGTTCTTTTTGATTAAAAACCTTACTGGGATTATTATCCGCTAATGCGGCAAAATCGTCATCAGCGTTTTGTAGCATTTCACGGTAGCTATATATAAAATCGTTGACGGAATTAAGCAAGTATTTCGATTGTTGTGAGGTCAGCACATTATACATTACAGAATAATATGCAACAGCGGAACTTATGAGAATGACAGCAACTATAGCAAAGTTTATAAATAGTATCCTAAAACTTATTTTCATCTCTATTCATCTTTTTGTAATACTTTTCTTATCGTGATTAAAAGCTCATCAAAATCATAGGGTTTGCTGATAAAGTCGCTAGCTCCCATCTTAGCAGAATCGATGGCGCTTTTTACATCAGCATAAGCGGTAAGAACAATAACTTTTGAACCAATTTTTTTTTCATTCATTTCTTTTAGGACATCAAAGCCATCCTTGCCAGGCATTTTTAAATCCAGAAGAATAAGGTCAAATGTTTTTGTGGAAAGATTCGTCAATGCTTGGTCTCCATCGTGAACAAATTCAGTCTCATAGCCAACTTCACAAAGTTCTTCGTTAAGCGCCTGGCAAAGATTTACATCATCATCAACAATTAATATTGATTCCATTTTCTACCTAATTATTATCCTTGTTCACTGGTACATTAAATTTATAATACTTAATTTTCTCCCTATTTTTAAGTATTTCATCCTTTATAGGATTAGTGGTCTGCGGGCCTTCCAGTCTTTCTTTAAGAGTAGGAATCAATTCTGCTTTTATAAGTATAACAAGTTCTCTTTTCTCTACGGTCACGTTATCGCTTCCGAATATATAACGCAAACCAAAAAACCACCAAGGCAAATCTTTTAGGACGGGAATCCCAGTTCGTTCTGTTTTTTCATCGTTTATAAATAAACCACCTATAACAGTTTCTTCACCATTAAGCATGACAACTTGCGTTGTAGCAGATGTTTTATTAATTACCGAAGTTAAATCTGAAACTGAAAAAGTTGAGCGTTCAGCATTTATATTCATTACTATATAATTAATACCTTTCTCATTATACACGTGTGGAGTAACTTTAAGTATCGTTCCTGTTGGATAAAATTTCTCTACCGTGTTACCAGCAAAATCTTTTGTTTTAACTGAAAAATCAGAACCTACTTGAATAGTTCCTTCCTGTCCATCTCTAACTGTAGTACTGGGAGCAGTTATTACCTCCCCGACATTTTCACTCTCAAGGAATTGAAATAATGCTTTTGCATTTCCAGCAAATTCACCTAAGTTAAAGCTTGACGTAGCATCAAATTGATAACCGTTAAACGTTTGAGTATTAGAAGATGAACCGTCAGTACCGGAACCTGAACTAGTCTGGCTGACATTTCCTAATTGGCTACCAAGTTCCAGTCCATTCTTGGAAAGTAAAACCTGCCAATTAATTCCCATTTGCCTGGCTTTATTTACATCAGAATCAAAAAATATAGCAGAGATTTTTACATCTCTGGCATCTATCGGAGCGTAGATTGAGGCATCTTTCTTTTCCTCTGGCTCTTTGTTTTTTATTACGATCATATCATTTTGTCTCTCATAAATTAAGCCTGCATATTTAACTATTATATCAAGTGCTTTTTCATAATACATGTTTGTTATTTCTACACCCACAGGATCCGTTCTATCCACCGTTGAAACTACTTTTATGCCCGTTGTTTTTTCGCTTACTTTACTTATCAAGGCTATTGCATCATTAAACGGAAGCGAAGAAGCGAATGTTACCATTTGATCAGGGCTGTATTGACCGGTCAATGTCTTTTCAAGATAATTTTGAGCTGTTACCGGTACTGAAATCACCATAATCAAGAAAACTAAAATTGTACTAAATGTCTTTTTCATTTTTGAATCTCTTTGTTTTGATTTTTCTTATTAGGCTCATTTTTTTCCAAAGACAGATCAACTTTTTCTATTATACCGCCTTTATTAAGTATAAAACTTACACGATTATGCTCATAGTCGATTTTAGTCAGGTAACCCAAGTAAACCTGCTCGCCTTCCCACAGCAAATACGTATTTCCTTTCGAATCAGCTAAGAAAGCTCCTTCAGGAATAAGAGCAAGTAATCTTGCACCTTGAACATCTAATAAATTATCCAGGTTAGGAGGAAGCTCGTTTCTTATCAATGGATAAAAGATATCGTAAATGGAGCCTGTTGTAATATCATTCTCTTTTATTTCACTGCTGGCAAATCTATTGTTAGAGGAAAAATAAACATCCACATTCATTGAAAAATTCACAAGAAAACTGGGGACACCATCCTTGTCGGTTTGAACGGTACTACTAAGAGAAAGTCCTCTTATTTTTTTTAGTTCCTTGCTCTTTTCGATTGCATAAATTAATTGATGAACATTATTAAATGTGCCAGTGCCATGTAATTTATATTCGTAATAAAAAAACTCTTTCTCGGGTTTTTGCTCAATGTATTCTATATTCAGTTGTGTTTTATCCGCAGCAAATCCTGAACTAACTACATTCGTAAAATTAAAAAATTTGATTGAAGAAAGATTTTGCGGAATGTTAAATTTCCTCGAAGCAAGCACAGAATCCAGTATTGCTTCCCGTGCTGTCATTTCTTTATATTGAGCCGTTAATTGTTCTGTATTATAATCATTAGCTTTTAGCTTTTTTAACTCAGCATGCATATCTTTTATTTTTCCCTTTTGGACAATAAAAATATAAATCCCGCCCGCCACCGAAATAAATATCAGCAGTGCAAGAAGCCCTAGTGTACTTTTGAGTTTTCTGTTCATTCAGTATCTTTTTGGTAACTTGAAATATTAAAATTCATTGTAAATCTATAAGAATTTTTATCACGTAATGTTTCATAAAAAATTCCCTTTAATTCCGCTGATTTCAGCATATAAGCAAATTCCGTCAATACGTCTTTTGATAGTGCATATCCTTCCAGATTCACCCTACCCTCTTCACCCATATTCATCTTAGTTAACCAAATATTTTTTCTGCTTGAGAAAAATTCAGCTATTTTCCTCAACGAGTTTGACCACACTTCAGTACCAACAGAAACGGAGTCAAGAATTGACTGTGTTGTACCAAAATTATTTATTCTTCCTTCAATTTCATTAATCTTGTTTAAAACGTCTTGGTTTTGCTTTAACAAAACTTTCTGAACAGTTATCTGATCTTCTATAGAATTAATTTCATTTTGGTTTTTAAGAAATGTCTGTGTCAGGAAAAAGGCTGTGACAAACAACAAGGGAAGCATTGCATATCCATGCCACCCAAATTGAATAAACTTTTGATCTTCCTTAACATAACGTGGTAGTAAATTTATGCCCTTATGAAACTCTGCTTCTTCATCAAAGAAATCTATTGCTGCTGCTATAGGCACGCTAAATGCCGAAAGCGACTCTTTTATTTCGTTATCAAGATCCAGAAGATCAAGATCTGAAAAGTCCATTTTAGAAACATTCGCTTCCGGAAAAGTTCCATAAAACGAAAGAATTATATTTTCGGAATCATCTTCACCACAAACAACAATGTTGTCAAGAGAGGATATTCCACCATTTTCCATTTCCAGCAAAATTTTTGAAAAATAAACATCATACGTATGAAGATTTACCTTTCCAATATCCAGGGTGCTACCTATGTGCTTCAACTTTCTACCATGTAAGAAAATTAATTTGCTATACTCTTTACCAATATAAACTATCAACGAATAGTCATCCGGAAAGAATTTTTTAGTTTTCGCAATATAATAGGCCAAAGATATTTCTGCGCTTTTTACAGATTGGATTTTATAATTTCTCTTCCCATTATATTGTGCGAGAGCATTAATTAATTTTATACATGAAATTTCTCCGCTAAGAAAAACGGCCATCCATTCTTTATCTGCGAGCTCTACATATTCAAGGTTTTCCTCATCTATGGTTACATTTTTGGATCGCTGAATATCGTCGGCTATTTCCTGCGTAAAATTTGTGGCCTTTGTTTTTTTGGTTCCTTCAAAAAAATGATAATGTACGGAAGGCTCAGTCAATACAGGTATAAAGATTGATTTAGAAAGGTTAAGGCCATTTAAAGAGCTGTTAATTAAACTAACATTCGATATAGCTCCACCGCTATCTAGTCCGACATTCTTTTTCATATCTTCTATATGAAGGTCATCGCTATCAATTTTTAAGCCCTCCATATCATCTTCGAGATGATAAGCCGGCGCAACTACATCAAATGACGCAGCGCGAAGAACCTTTATTTTATCCTTATCTTTCTGGACTACGGCAATTTTTGTGTCATTCCCTTCACAATATGTAAAGATGGCTTGTTTCATTTACACGGCTGTCAATATTTGTTGAATTCTTGTTTTATTATTAGCATAAGAAATCGCTGTGTCTAAAGCAATTTTTTTGCTTAAATACAATCTCTTAAGATCTTGTTCCATAGTGATCATTCCACTTTGTCCACCTTGGTTAATCATCATATAAATTTCACTGGTGTTATTATTTTTAATTGCTGCTTTAACACTTGGAGTAACGATTAATACTTCTTTAGCAAGAACCACTTTCCCATCAATGCTGGGAACTAGCTTCTGTGACACTACAGAAATTAAAACATCTGCAAGTCTGTTCCTAACTCTTTCTTGTTCAGATGGGTTAACCTCAGCAACAATTCTATCTATCGATTCAACAGCTGAAGATGTGTGCAAAGTGGAAAATACTTTATGACCAGTATCTGTTACCTCGAGAGCTGCGAGAATGGTATCCGGATCACGCATTTCACCTATAACTATAATATCAGGGTCCTGCCTGAGGGCTTGTATGACTCCGTCTTTAAAAGTTAGTACGTCTCTCCCAACCTCTCTGTGCCTTATAAACGAAACATTGGATTTATGAATATACTCAATAGGTGAAGAAATAATCACAATATGAGCCGGATCATATTTATTATGCTCATCAATAATTGCATCAAGTGTTGTAGATTTACCGGAGCCTGTAATTCCTGTAACTAAAGACAATCCAAATTTTATGTAACTGTGACTCATTGCCTTTACAACATTTGGGTGAAACTCAAGCGAGGCCAATGAACGCACAATTGTACTTATCGCCCGAAGATTTAATGCAAGCGTTTCCAAATCAAAATAGGCACAGGCTCTGAAACGTGCTAAAACTTTTTTCCTTTCGTAGAAAAAGGTGTAGCTAAAGTCCAGGTTTCTTGTTATCTGAAGATATTTTCTTTGATTTTTGTTTAAGAGATTAATAATCATCACAGCTGCTTCATCTTCAGAAAACTGTGGGAATTCTTTAACTCTCTCTTTTGTACCAAAGACTCTGATCCATACAAAGCCATTGCTGGCGTGTCCGCCAATTTCAAGATCCGAAGCATCCCGTTCAATCATACTGGTTAGCATCCGATCAACTATATTTTTTAAGACTACTCTTTCTTTGTGTGGTATCTGCTCAATATTCTCAAGTATATAATCAACTTTTTCTGTTCCGTAAACGATCTCCGGAATGGTTGAAATAAACCTTTTTAGTATATCTTTATATTCTTTATCGACAACCAAAATATTCCCGTCTTTTAATAAGTGTTAAAAATTTATTCTTCCGACGTAGATGCAAGAACTTCTTCGATTGATGTCAACCCTAACTTTACCTTTTCAAATCCCGCCTCACGCAGACTTAATGTTCCATCCTTTTTCGCTTGTATCCTTATCTTTTCCTCATCAACTTCTACACCCGATTTAACGATAGCTTCCCTAATTGGTCTTGTAAAGTATAGTGCTTCGTGTATTGCTAGCCTTCCTTTATAACCCGTCTTTCCGCATTTTTCACAACCAACTGGTTCATAAACCACATAGTTTCTCCACTCAGCAATATTTAATCCAGCGGCTTTCATCATAGCTTCATCAAAATTAGCGGTGCGTTTCTTACAATCCGGACATAGTCTTCTTACTAAACGTTGTGCAACAATAAGGTTTATTGCATATGCAATAAGAAACGGCTCAATTCCCATTTTATAAAGTCTGGCAACTGCACTTGGCGCGTCATTCGTGTGAAGAGTAGAAAAAGTTAGGTGTCCTGTGTTTGCCAATTTGATTGCAACTTCAGCTGTTTCTTTATCTCTCATCTCACCAACCAGAACTATATCAGGGTCATGGCGAAGTATAGATCTGATTGCCTGTTCAAAATTCATTTTGTGACCAATCTTTAATTGCCTTGCTCCTTCAATAACATATTCCACGGGGTCTTCAACGGTTAAAACATTTACGCTTGGATCTACTACCTGGTATAAGGCTGCTACAAGCGTGGTGCTTTTACCACTTCCTGTAGGTCCGGTTAAAATGACCATTCCCTGGGGCTGGTTAATGGCCTTTAAAAATGCATCTTTTGAATATCCGGCTAATCCAAGTTTATCAATGTCTCTTATTACTTTTCTGTCGTCAAGAATTCTTATAACGACACTTTCAAATTTATTCTTAAGTTCCGTTCCAACCATCGGCAATACCGAAACTCTGAAACGAATAATATTACCATCTATCTCTCTCTGAATAAAACCATCCTGAGCTCTTTCTCTTTCGAACCTATCCATTCCTTTTGAGCGATCTTTAACAACTGCCACAACCGCTTCAGGAAGAGTATTATCTTGAACATGCCAAACCTGGAGTTTTCCATCTACACGAAAATTTATTTCTGTTTTATTTCCCGCTCTTGGAATAAAATGAATATCGCTGGCTCCTTTTCTGACACCTTCGAGCAAAGCCCCTTCAACCAAGTTGATTAATGCACTCTTGTTTATTTCGGCATCAAGCTCGTCTTCATCAAGTGACGCTTCTTCTCTTTCTATTTCAAGCTCAGGTGCTACGTCTTCCATAGCTTTCAGAAATACATTTTCGGGGGGAAGAACTATCTGTATAAGCCTTTCAAAATCATGCTTTTTTATATAAACAACTTCATATTTTTTTGCTTGTAAACTGAAAGCTACTTTAGGAATATTTCTGTCTGTAGGGTCTATTGCGGCTAAAATCAATTTATCCTTTGTTCTGTCATCAAACATAAAGGGAATAATTTTATGCTCCAGCATCTGACTTTTCAGCTGCTCATTAGTATCGTCAATCATTTGTTTAATGGAATCAATGCGACGTTGAGGAATTTCATCCGGATTTATTTCTAGTTCCCTGAAAGCATAAAGTATCGCAACTTCTCTAAAAATAATATCGTGATCATAATTAAAATCCTGTACTAATATTTGAGCAAGGTTTCTTTTTATCTTACTTTTATCATTAGCTTTTGCAGTAAGGGCCTTTTCCAAAACTACACTATCGATTATTCCTTTCTTAAAAAGTAAATAACCAATTTTATCTGTCATCTCAAGGTTTGTGTCAATCATGATATAGTTCTTTCTATATGAATTTCATTACTAACTGTTCCGGGTGTTTTAGGTCTTATTGTGGCCGTTTCTGCCGATACAAGTGTTAGCAAAATCATAACGACCATAATTATCATTGCAATAAAAACCTGTATTAACTCAATAACATTTTTTAGTCTATATACTGTTTCTGCTTCATAGTAATTTGCGATCTGTAAAGAAGTGTTTTTAATCGTTCCTGTCTCTTCGCCTGAATGTAGTCGTGAAATTGCTGTATCAGTAAAAACACCTGTTGTCTCAAACGCTTCTGTTATTCCTATTCCTTTTTTTATCATCATTGGTATGGCTACATTTTTAATCCTTTCTTCAAAATACTTGTTACCCGTAGCCTCAGCAGCTATTCTTATCGGTTCAATACTTTCAGCCGAACCACTATATAAGGTATAAAAAACACGACAATAAACCTCAATAAGAGTTTTATGTATTAATGATCCAATCACTGGAATTTTAATAATATACTTATCAAAAAGGTAAGCGCCCTTCTTTGTTTTAAAGTAACGCCAAAGCACTACGGGTGGCACAATAACTATTAATGTCATTATCAAACTATTATTCGTAAGAAAATCACTGATTTTTAATGTGAATGCGGTCATTGGTGGAAGAGGTATATCAAACTTAACAAACAATTTTGCGGTTTCAGGAAATATATAGCCAACATAAAATAAGCAAGCAAGAAAAAGTACGAAAATAGTAATGGCCGGTGTAATCAATGCACTTCTCAAGCTCTTTTTGAATTCCATTCTTCTTTCAAGAAATTTTGCAGTAGCTTTATATATTTCTACCATATTACCGCTTTTCGAAGCAAGTCCCAACATATAGGCTGTAAATTTACCAAAGACGGGTTGGTATTTTAAAAATGTAGCTTCGCTGTCCGCACCTTTTTTTAATTCATTATTAATTTCTTTCAATGTTTCTTTTAAAGTTCTGTTTTCTGTATCACCTATCAGCAAAGTCAGTATTTCGCTGTAAGGAAGTTTTTGTTCCAGTAACTCTGCGCTTATTTTTACAAATGAAACTATCTCTGTTTGAGGGGGGTTAAAATGGATATCGATGAGTTTTTTGTTAACAGAAAGAATTGTATATCCGAGTTTTGTAAGAGCATCTTCTACTTCTTTTTTATTAAAGGCTTTTTGCTCACCTCTAACTGGTTTGTCTGTTCCTTTTCTAACTTTATAAAGATATGTTGACTTAACTTCAACAAATTTAATTTTTAGTTGGTTTTTCTCAGCTAACCGGAAAATTTTTCTTTTGCCTTCTCTCCCTGAGGAAGCAGCTAATGAACCGTTGATAGTTTGCCCATTCACTTTCTCAGCAGAAAATCTCAATTCAACCATAATATTCCTTTAAAATTGAAACAGGCTGATAAAATATACTAATTTTATCAGCCTTTCGAAAAAGAAATTATACACGATTCTGGAAATTATATATTAGTTATTAATTGCAACCGTTATTGCCGTAGGCGTAACAGTAGCTGTCGCTTGAACATTA
>CAZQQD010000008.1:37236-39598 GCA_964595355.1 uncultured Ignavibacteriaceae bacterium
TTTTTATAATGTTGCTGTGCCATTGCACCCAGATTATTTAAATCTGATACAACTGCGTCTCTGTTAGATGATACAGCATTAGCGTTAAAAAGATTAATACCAACCACTACTGCGATACCAACGACGATTACGCCTAATACGATGAGTAAGAGTTGTTGTTGACCCATAATGTATTCCTTCTGAAATGTTTGAAATAGATTTAATTAATTAAAAAGAACACTTTAAAATTGCTGACTACAAAATTTTATTTATTATAATTGTTTAATATTTAATTTACTATGCCAGTGCTAAAACTATTTGCTAAGACAGTAATCCTTACTTTCACAGAGTCATTACCAGTAACTACTTCATTACCTGTTCCAATAATAACAACACTATCATTATAAGCTGTTGAAATAAAGCTCCCTGTTGCTGTTGCTGCCATATCCCCGGGTATCGTCCATCCTGTAAAAGAACCGCCACCGCCACCAATTACGGATGGCTTTCTATAATAACTCATCGCTAACGATGCTAGGCTTGATCCTTCGTTTATTAATAAATGCCGTTTCTCATCAATCGAATGCGCTCGGAAAAGTGTTATTGAAACAGCAATTGCGATTCCAATAATAATAGCGCCTAAAATTATTAGTAATAACTGTTGTTGTCCCACCTAACGGCAGCCTTTTTGACTAGCATAAGGAAAATTTATGCCAAAATTTAACTCCCTGAAATATAATAAAATAAAGGCTTTTATTTAACCTACATTAGAGTATGTAAATATTACGTGTAAATTTTACCGGCTTGGTAATAATTACCGGTAACTTTGGGTGTTGCCCGTTATTCTTCCTGAAATTTTTACACGTATAAAATTTTGCTAATTTAAGCTCTCTTTTTCTTTAGTTTTTCAATAGATTTTAGATTGACAAAAGTAGCTCTTATAATTTCTTAGCACGAAAATTGCTTATCTTATATAAATTTAGTTGTAAACATTTATTAGCTTTGGTAGGATAAGATGAACACAGGACAGATGTTACTGACAATAGGCGCAATGATCTTATTATCGACTCTGATATTAAGGGTCAATAATAATTTTGCTGGAAATACTGAGACAGTTTATGACTCTAAATTTACCATCCTGGCTACTTCGGTTGGCGCTTCCATAATTGAAGAAGCAATGGGAAAGGCGTTTGATGAAAATACTGTAAATGCACCGGTCAGCAAATTATCAGACTTAACAAATGCCAATAAACTCAAAGCAGAAAGCGGAGAAAGTTATCCTAACTTTAATGATTTTGACGACTACAATGGATATACTAAAATCGATTCGACTATGCCTTCAGCGATTTTTGATATTAAATGCAGCGTGGTATATGTAGACCCGAATAATCCGGATGTTACGTCAAACAGCAGAACCTGGACAAAGAGAATTTCCGTTATAGTATATGCTGATAAAAATAGTACTAGTTTAATGAAAGATACAGTAAGGCTTTCGTCGCTTTTCAGCTATTGGGTTTTTAATTAAAATAAAAAATGTAATAAAATGGGTGCTAGTACACTTTTAGACATACTTGGTTCGATAATAGTTGGCGGTTTAATCTTGCTGATTTTATTCCGACTGAATACATCCGCAACTTCCAATCTTTATAACAATACATCAGAAGCCAATGTTCAGTCAGCTATGATTTCAGTAGGTTCCGTTTTAGAAAACGATTTTAGAAAAATAGGTTATTGTAAAGATTGGACTAAAATACCGGATCCTTCAAAATCTATTTTATTAGCCGACACATCTTCTATTAAATTTTTAACAGATGTTAATAACGATGGCATTGTTGATACGCTGTATTATTATGTTGGCCCGACCAGCGCGCTTTTAAACACACCAAATCCACGGGATCGGTTGTTATACAGAGTTGTAAATAGCGAAACCCCGAAAAGCTCCAATGTTGGTGTCACGAAATTCAAATTAACATATTACGATAGTTTTGGGAATACTTTGACCACCCCGGTTAATCCTCCTGGTCAAATACAAAAAATGCAAATTGATCTGCAGGTTGAGAACCCTGAACCTATTGACTCCACTTATGTAGTGGCGTTCTGGAGACAATTAAGATTATCAGCAAGAAATTTGCAAAACAGGTAAAAAGGAAATTACTATGGGAGGAAAAGCAATTTTATTTTTGGTTATAGGTTTCAGTACTATTTTTTTAATTATGGAAAAAAATATTGGAACTGCTTCAAGCCGTGCAGTTGACAATATGGCAAGCTATTATGACAATATGAATGTACATAATATTGCTGTCGCCGGAGCTAATGTAGGAGCAAATCAAATATTTCTTGATCATACCTGGACGGCTGGCTTTAATAATGTTTCTTTTTCCGGGGG
>CAZQQD010000008.1:39698-54424 GCA_964595355.1 uncultured Ignavibacteriaceae bacterium
ATGGCACGGCCAATTTGCAACAGTTGGCAGATGATGGTGGTGCAGATATTACCGGCCACGACACAGTTTATATAGCTTTTGCCGGTGATAGTATAAAATATAAATATTCTTATAACAGTAATTACACATCTGTTTTAGGATCTACCTTTGCGCCAAACGGGGCCATTTTTGCCTCAGGTGCCGTACTTAGAATGCAAGGAACCGTAAAGGGACAATATTCCATCGGGGCTTCTCAGGAAACAAAAACCGTCACTACTACCCATACCAATAGAAGAGGCAAGACAAGAACAAAAACAAAGACTTACACAATAGGGGGGGATATTTATCTAGATGGAGATGTAGTATATAACACCGACCCTGTCTCTAATCCAAATTCAACAGATCTTTTAGGCATAGTTGCACAAAATAATGTTCTTATCACAGATAACACTGCAAACAAGAACAATATAAATATTCAGGCTGCAATATATGCAGAGACCGGGGGCTTTGGCGCTGAAAATTACGCCAAGAGACTCGTATCAGGTACAATCGATTTAAATGGGGGAATAACACAACACATAAGATTACCTGTGGGTACTTTTAAAAACAGTGGTAAATTCAATTATATAGTTTCGGGGTTCCAAAAAAACTACCGGTATGATGATCGTCTGATGGTTGCTACTCCACCGGGGTTTCCAAGCACCGGCATGTTTGAAATTGTTTCGTGGTATGAGTGACTCGTTTTTCTTAAAAAAACTAGCTTGCCTTAGGCAAGATAAAATTTAAGAAATTTGGTTCAACTAATTTGCTATGATGAAAATACTAATACAGATATAGGAATTATAAAATCTATGTTGGACAAAAAAGATATTTATACGACTAATTTTAGTTTAACAGACACTCTAAAATTTCACCTGGTGATTTAATACTAAGGCTTAATTTATATGTCTTATTTAATTACCTTAATCATAACTTCTTTTATTGTATCCTTAAACGTTTACCTATCCAGTATTTCATTTCAAAAGAACTTTCTAATTAATTCACACCAAAATTTGGGCTCACTACCGGGAGTCCAAATGTGGACATCACATAATTTAACTTAACAGAAAAAACCTGAACAACAGGCAAAGGAAAATAAACATATGGGCGGAAAAGCAATTTTGTTTTTGGTCATAGGTTTCAGTACTATATTCTTAATTATGGAAAAAAATATCGGTACTGCATCAAATCGTGCTGTTGATAATATGTCAAGCTATTATACAAAGATGAATGTACATAATATTGCTGTCAGTGGAGCAAATGTCGGGGCAAATCAAATTTTTCTTGACCCAACCTGGACTGCCGGATTTAATAACGTGTCTTTCGCAGGAGGGGCTTATACTGTAACTGTAGATATTATTAACGCATTTAAAAATATAAGAAGAATAACCTCAATTGGGTACTACAACGGTTATGCTGACACAGTACAGGTAACACTTCAACCCAGCAGTTTTTCTAAATTTGCTTATTATTCAGTAAATGAAGGCGGCATTATTTATTGGGTTACCGGCGACACCGTGTGGGGACCACTTCATACTCAGGACAAATTACATATACAGGGAGACCCTGTGTTTAATGGGAAAGTTACATCTAAAAACGGAATAGTTGAAGTGGGTTATTCAAACCCACAGTTTAACGCAGGGTATCAAAATGGGGTTGATATGCCGATCCCTGGTGTTGGAACGGCTAATTTAAAAACGATGGCAGATAACGGCGGCGGAGATTTTACCGGTCACGATACTGTTTATATCGCTTTCGCAGGTGACAGCTTAAAATATAAATATTCTTATAGTGATAACTACACCTCGGTTTTAGCATCTACGTTTGCACCAAATGGGGCTATTTTTGCTTCAGGTGCTGTACTTAGAATGCAGGGAACCGTAAAGGGACAATATTCAATTGGCGCTTCCCAAGAAACTAAAACTGTTACTACAACCACTACAACCAAAAAGGGGAAAACTAAAACAAAGACATCCACTTATACAGTGGGTGGAGATATCTATCTAGATGGAGATATTATATATAATACTGACCCTGTCTCTAATCCAAATTCTACTGATCTTTTAGGTATAGTTGCGCAAAATAATGTTCTTATTACAGATAATCCTACAAACAATTCCGATATAAAAATTCAGGCAGCAATTTATGCAGAAACCGGGGGATTTGGCGCTGAAAATTATGATACAAGGCCTATATCAGGCACAATAGACATACGTGGAGGAATAACACAAAACACAAGATTGCCCGTAGGGACTTTTAAAACAAGTGGAATAAACAACTATATTGTCTCAGGCTTCCAAAAAAACTACAGGTATGATGATCGCCTGATGGTTGCTTCCCCTCCGGGATTCCCAAACACAGGTATGTTCGAAATAGTTTCTTGGTATGAGTGATGCTTAATTATTAAATATCACTGTAAAAGTTGAACCTTTATCTTTTTCGCTTTCAACCTTAATTAAAGCATTATTAATCTCTACATATTTTTTAACGAGCGCAAGGCCAAGACCATTTCCTTCAAACTCTCTTTTCTGGCCAACTACTTCTTGAGAAAAGGGGTTAAACAATCTTTCAAGATATTCTTTCGACATCCCAATTCCCGTATCCTTAATCTCTACAAAGACCTTATCGGTTTTGAATACAACAACATCAACCCGACCCTGTCTGGTGTATTTTATAGCATTTGAAATTAAATTCTGAAATATTTGTTCAAATGTATATTTATCTGCTTTAAGTTGCACATCTTCAAGATGAGTTTGAAATTCAAGGCCTATGTTTTTTTCCAAACATAGCGGTTTAAACTCTTCCACTAAGTTTCTAAGTTCATCATTAAGCATAAGAGTCTCGAACTGCGGCTCGTATTTTCCAGTTTGAACAGCAGACATATTTAAAATCAAATCTATTGTTCGCATTAATCTTTTACCCGCACTCTTAACTGAATCTACAACCAGCCGTGAATCTGTATCCAAATACTCCTTAACTTCCTCTTCAAAAATAGAAGATGCTGCCAGAATAACATTAAGCGGCGTTCTTATTTCATGCGACATTTGTGCAAGAAATGCACTTTTCATCATGTCCGATTCTTCCGCTTTCTCTTTAGCGATAAGCAGGTCTCTTTGCATTTTGTTCTGTTCTGTAATGTCTATAACCTGTTCAATAAATAATGCTGGTTCTTCTTTTTCATCTTTATATAAAGTAGTCCGAACTATAACTTCTATTATACTACCACCTTTTGTAACAAATCTTTTCTCAAATGTTTTATTATCCATTTTACCGTTTAAGAAATCGCGATATATTTTCTTATCTTTTTCTCTGTCTTCATAGTAGGTTAAAGATTCGGTTGTCATGTCTAACAGTTCACCTGTGTTATATCCCAACGTGTTCTCAAAGGCTTTATTAACTTTTTGAATATCCCTGCCCGGTGTTGTAATAACCATACCTATTGGGGCAATGTTAAAAAGTAACCGAAATTGTTCTTCACTTTTTTTTAACGAGGCCTCCGCAATTCTTCTCTGGTTAATCTCTAAATTCAGTTCCCCAAGTTTATCTCTAAAGGCAGTTTTTAATTTATTATTTAAGTGGATTACCTGAGAATTCGACTCTTCAAGTTTTTCGGCGATGCTATTAAACGAACTTGCAATAAAAGAAAATTCATCTTTTCGTTTTGTTTTAATCCGTTGAGTATAATCCCCTTCAGCTATTTTTTTTGCTCCGTTTAATATGGGTCCGAAAGGTCTGGTTATCAATACACTTATCAAAAAAACAAAAAGGAAAGCACCACCTAAAACTATAATACTTATATAACCATATTCTTTCCTTGCTGATCTTTCACTTTCTATAAATTCTCTTTTGGAAAATCCGAAAGATATACTCCCGAGGTATTGTTTGCTTTGTAAAACAGGGGTAACAACGTTAGTTAAAGTATCTTCTTCATTGATATAATCACTATACTTATTAATTTGTGAATATCCCTTCTTTAATGCCAGTGCATAATTTATCCTATTTCTTATTTTACCGGTTGAATCAGCCACCACAAGGTAAGCAACATTATTGTGCTGTAAAATTCTTTCCAAGCCATTTTCAAATTCAAGCCTATCTTTTGTCTCAAGGTATATTTCTGCAATATTTAGTAACTTTTGTTTCAGTAAATTTACCTGCCTTTTCTCGATTTCTTTATCGTTTTTAAGAGTGTGGTTATAGGAGTAGTAATAAAAAACCACAGACATGACTGCTATGATAGCAGTTACAGAAAGGATTAATTTATATTTTATTGGTCTTAGCCTTGCCCTCGGCATATTTAGTCCAACCCCAAATGTTTCAAACTAAAATAATAAAATCAAAACTATAAAACATTGTTATTGTCTGATCTTTAAATGTAATTCTTTTAATTGCTCTTCACTAACGTTGGAAGGTGAATCATCCATCAGCGAAATCGCGCTTGCTGTTTTAGGAAAGGCTATTACTTCACGTATTGAACTTTCTCCTGCAAAAATCATTGCCATTCTGTCAAATCCAAATGCAATTCCACCATGCGGCGGAGCACCATATTTAAATGCATTCATCAGGAAACCAAATTTTTGCCCGGCCTCTTCTTCAGAAATTCCTAGTACCTTAAACATTTTTGCCTGAAGGTCCGCATTATGAATCCTGATGCTTCCACCTGCGATTTCACTCCCGTTTAATACAAGATCATACGCGCGTGCTTTTACTTCTCCTGGGTTAGTTTCCATCAAACATATATCTTCAAGTCTTGGCGATGTGAATGGATGGTGCATAGCAAAAAATCTTTTTGATTCATCATCCCATTCAAACAACGGGAAATCAGTCACCCACAGCAATTTAGGTTCCGCTTCTTTTTTGATTAAATCCAATCGTCTTGCCATTTCCAAACGAAGATTCCCCATAATAGAAAGTGTTTTCAGTCTCGGCCCGGTAATAATAAAAATTAAATCGCCCGGTTTTGCATTTAATAGCTCAACAAGTTTTTTCTTTTCTTCATCACTAAAAAATTTAGCAACCGGCGCTTCAAGCCCGGATTCTTTAACACGCATCCAGATAAGTCCACCCGCCCCCCATTTTTTAACTGTGTCTGTTAAAACATCAAGCTGATTTCTGGTGTACTCACCGCAACCAGCCGCAACTATTCCAGTCACAATTCCGTTATTTTCTATTTGGTCCCTGAATACTTTAAAACCAGAATTCTTAAATAATTCATTAAGGGATACCATTGGTAAATCGAATCTCGTATCAGGTTTATCGCTTCCGTATTTTTCCATCGTTTCATCAAAAGTGAATCGTGGAATAGGAAGTTTTAAATCTTTGTTCCCGATTTCTTTATATAGAACCTTCATTAATCCTTCAACAACTTCGAATATATTTTCCTGATCTACAAAAGACATTTCAACATCTATTTGTGTAAACTCAGGTTGTCTGTCTGCGCGAAGATCTTCGTCTCTGAAACATTTTACGATCTGGAAATATCTGTCAAAACCGGAAACCATTAATAACTGTTTATACTGCTGGGGCGATTGAGGAAGAGCATAAAATTTTCCTTTGTGAATTCTACTTGGCACAAGATAATCCCTTGCTCCCTCAGGGGTACTTTTCATTAGTACCGGTGTTTCTATTTCAACAAAATTATTTTCATCAAAATATTTTCTGGTGATTTGGTACATTCGGTGACGCAAAATAAGATTATTCTGAACTTTTGGACGACGTAGGTCAAGATAACGGTATTTAAGCCGAAGGTCTTCCCCCGCATCTGTTTCATCTTTGATTTGAAAAGGCGGCGTTTTTGCCTCATTTAAAATGATTAACTTATTCACCATTACATCGACAGCACCCGTAGGCAGCTCGGGATTATCAGTATCATCCGGTCTTTTTCGAACTTTTCCTTCAATGGAAATAACAAATTCATTTCTTAATATATTTGCTTGTTGATGTGCTTCTTTATCAAATGTTGGTTCAAAAACAACCTGGGTAATACCGTATCTGTCTCTAAGATCTATAAATATTACCCCGCCAAGATCTCGCCTTCTATCGACCCAGCCATTTAACACTACATATTCGCCAATATTTGTTTCACGCAGTTCACCACAAGTATGTGTTCTGGTTCTAAAGCTCATCTCTGTAAATAATCTCCCGAATCAATTTTAAAGTGTAAAAATAAGGAAAAAATGACAAAGAACACGTATTCGTTTCACAATTTCAAGCTGGTTCTGTATAGCTTTAACTAATTGGCAGTCAATTGTTGGATTTTTCTGTTAAATTTGTAAAACGATTAATCATATAATTCGGAATATAGAAATGAACCCTGTCGAACTCATAAGAAGAAAAAGAAATGGTGAAATTCTTACAACTGACGAAATTAACTTTTTAATTCAAGGTTACACTAAAAACAAAATTCCGGATTATCAATTCTCGGCTCTTCTGATGGCCATTTTCCTGAAAGGAATGACAACAGAAGAAACAGCAGCACTTACTGAAGCTATGCTTCACAGTGGAAAAGTAATAAATCTTGATTCCATCAAAGGAGTTAAAGTTGACAAACATTCAACAGGCGGAGTTGGTGATAAGACTTCACTAATCCTTGCGCCAATTGTGGCGGCAGCGGGAGTAAATGTCCCGATGATCTCCGGACGTGGGCTTGGACATACCGGTGGAACTCTTGATAAACTGGAATCTATCCCGGGATTTAGAACCGATCTTACTTTAACAGAATATAAAAAAGTATTAAGAAAATGTGGCGTTGTTTTAATCGGGCAGACAAAGAATATCGCTCCTGCAGATAAATTAATTTATGCTCTACGAGATGTAACTGCTACGGTCGAATCCATCCCATTGATAACTGCAAGCATAATGAGCAAGAAATTAGCAGAAGGAATTGATGGGCTTGTTCTTGATGTAAAAACCGGAAGTGGAGCTTTTATGCGTGAAACATCTGACGCAATCGATCTCGCAAATTCATTAATAAACACCGCAAAAGCATTTAATAAAAAAGTAATCGGGTTTATCACAGATATGAATCAACCTCTCGGTAATTATATCGGAAACTGGCTTGAAGTTTATGAATCGGTAAAAATATTAAAAGATGAAAGCAGGGGTGATTTGTTCGAACTTAGCACAAATTTATCCGGTGCCATGATTTACCTGGGGGGTAAAGCTTCTTCAATAAACGAAGGGGTTGAAATCTCACAATCTTTAATCAACAACGGTAAAGCATTTGAAAAGTTTTGTGAAATAGTAAAAGCACAGGGCGGAAAAGTTAGATACATTGACAATCCCGAAAAATATCCAAAATCTAAGGTTATAGAAAAAGTTTATTCAAAAAACTCTGGATACATTAATAAGATAGACACCTTTGCTCTTGGGATGGCTGCACTTGAGTTGGGAGCCGGAAGAATGAAAAAAGAAGATAAAATCGAGCCGAAAGCAGGAATAATTTTTTATCCAAAGATCGGAGATAAAATAAGGAAAGGAGATTTAATTGCTGAGCTTCGGTGTGAATCTGCAAAAAAAATTACGTTTGTAAAACAAAAATTGTATGATATTATAGAGTTTAGTGACACTGAGGCATCAAAACCCGAACTAATAAAAAGAATAATAAACTGACAGGTGGTCGTGGAATCAAAGCATACCCACTTTGAAAATTAAGTTTTTCCACTTTTTATTCACAAAAAACACATTTTCTAAACAAAAATACTTACAACAATGTTTGACTAATGGGTCAATTTTTCATTGCGCTTATAGCCTCCTTTTCTTAATTTTGTACTGATTAGTCAAAGTGGATTATTATTATGGTCAATTTTATCGATTTTCTCAACTGGCTGCTTCCGGTATTTTATATCGTAACTTTTTCTATTTATTCTTACGATTTTATGACAGGAAAAAAGGAATTAGCCAATTCAAAAAGACTTTTTCTTTTTATCACGCTGCTTTTTCATGCATTATATTTAATAGTAAGAACCATTTATTTTGGTCATCCGCCAATTACAAATGTTTTTGAAATTTTTACCGTCCTGGCTTTTGCAATAAGCTTCTCATATTTCATTCTAGAACTTGTAACCGACATAAGGGGAACAGGTCCTTTTATAATAATTATTTCGATTTTATTTCAAATTATTTCTTCAATTGAAATAGAACATATTGTAACGGTTAAAGATGTATTAAAAAGTAATTTGCTAGGGATTCACGTTTTCAGTGCTCTGGTCGGCTATTCCGGAATAACTATCTCTGCGGTTTACGGTTTTCTTTACCTGATGCTTTACAAGGAAATAAAATTAAATCAATTCGGATTAATTTTTAATCGTCTCCCTAATCTTGAAATTCTTGAAAGGCTGAGCTTTTCATCAGCAGTGATCGGGTTTGTGCTTTTAACCTGCGCAATCGTGATCGGCATTATATGGTTACCCAGAGCATTTCCCAATTTCTCTTATGCAGATCCAAAATTAATAGGAACTTCTATTGTCTGGATTCTTTATGGAATAGGAATTACAAGCAAACTGCTCGGAAAGTGGCGCGGAAAAAAAGTGGTTATTTTTTCGATTATTGGTTTTGTGATAGCCATTCTTTCAACAATGTTGAGTAACTTTTTGTCAGTAAGCTTTCACTCATTCTATTGATTTGTTATGAATCTATTAGCGGTCTCAATAAATCACCGAACTGCACCTGTCGAACTAAGGGAGGCCTTATACCTCGGCAACGAAGATATCAAAAGCTTGATTAGTTCGGCAAAAGAAAAACTTCTCGTCGAAGGTGTTGTGCTTTGCACCTGTAACAGAACCGAAGTCTATGGATTTCCTTTTGATAAAAACATTGGCCATAATGATCTGCAAAATTTTGTAATCGAAAAAAAATCATCTTTTAATATAAATCCTGAACACTTTCAAAGTTTCCTCTCGCGGGAGGCAGTCAAACATTTATTTAGCGTTATTACCGGAATAGATTCGTTACTCATTGGCGATAACCAAGTCTTCAAGCAAGTGAAAGATTCATTCCAGCTTTCTGAAGAAATGTCATTTGCAGGTTTCTTAATGAAACGTATTTTTGACTTTGCTTTGACTGCCGGTAAACGCGCTCTAACAGAAACTGAAATTAGTGAAGGGGCAGTAACTGTCAGTTATGCTGCCGTACAATTAATTGAAAAAATATTTTCCTCGCTAAACAAAAAATCGGCACTTGTTATTGGTGCCGGTGAAACCGGCGAACTTGCCGCCAAACATCTTCAGGATAGAGGAATTTCGCACCTGACAATTACAAATAGGACCATTGAAAAAGCTGAAAAACTTGCACAATCGCTAAATTCAAAAATTATTCCCTTCACAAATTTTAAAGAACATTTACACGAATTTGATATAGTGATAAGTGCAACAAGTTCTCCTGATTTAATTTTAACAAAATCAGATATTAAATCAGCCATCAAGAAAAGAAACTATGCATCCCTGGTTCTGATGGATATAGCTGTACCTAGAGATATCGACCCTGATTCAAAAAACATTGACTATGTTTTTTATCATGACATTGATTCCTTAAATATTATTGTTGAACAAAACCTCACTAAAAGAAGGACTGAGATTCCAAAAGTTGAAAAAATAATTGATGAAGAAGTTGATAATTTATTCAATTGGTACAATTCTCTGCAAGCTGCGCCGACCATAAAAAATTTAAGAGATCACTTTGAAAACATCCGCCTCGAAGAAATTGAAAAAAACAAGAATAAATTTTCTTCTGAAGACCAGGAAAAATTAGAAATTGTTACAAAAAGAATAATAAATAAAATTCTTCATCAACCTACTATTGAATTAAGAAAATCGGCAGAGGCAGGAGAGAACACGATTGAATCTGCAGCACGCATAGGGATATTACGTCAATTATTCGGTATTGATAACAACAGGCAGGACGAAGAAAAAAAATAATTATGGCAAAACAAAAAATCATAATCGGATCCCGTGGAAGTGAACTAGCCCTATGGCAGGCAAATTTTGTAAAAAAAGAACTTGAAAAGAAGAATAAAAATATTTCCGTTGAAATTAAAATTATTAAAACCAAAGGCGATAAAATTCTTGATGTGGCTTTATCGAAAATTGGCGACAAAAGTCTTTTCACGAAAGAACTTGAAAACGAATTGCTTGCAAAAAGAATTGATCTGGCCGTACACAGTTTAAAAGACGTTCAGACACAATTACCAAAAGGGCTAAAACTTGCTGCAATAACAAAACGCCATGCTGTTGAAGACGTGTTGATTGCGAGAAATAAGGGAATGACAATCAATAAACTCCCTGAAAATGCTGTTGTTGGAACCGGTTCCCTGAGAAGAAAATGCCAGTTGTTACATCTTCGCCCGGATATTAAAACGGAAGAACTTCGTGGAAATGTTCAGTCAAGATTAAAAAAATTTAAGGAATCAGAATGGGACGGAATAATTCTTGCCCGCGCCGGAATAGAAAGAATGAAATTGCAAAAACATATTTCATCTTATATAAGTAAAGATGAAGTGCTTCCTGCCGTAGGTCAGGGAGCACTCGGGATCGAAATTCATAGAGACAACAAATTTGTTGATGAAATTCTTCAATCTATACATCACCAAAACACCTATATCTCAGTCCTCGCAGAAAGAGCATTACTAAGAACACTCGAAGGTGGCTGCCAGGTACCAATAGGCGCCCTTGCAGAAGTTAAATCATCGGGACTTTATCTTGACGCAATGGTAGGAAGTCTTGATGGTACTATAACCTTTCGTAAAAAAATGCGCGGCAGTAAAAAAGATCCTGAAAAGTTGGGTAAACAACTGGCACGTGATCTGCTAAAGGCTGGAGCCAAAGAAATTTTAAATGAAATTTATAAAAGTGTCAGACTTAAATAAACAATAAAATGAATCAGCCATCAAAAAAAGAAAGCAACAAACTTTTAAAGAGAAAAAAAATCATCGAATCTGCCTCTCAGCTTTTCTCTCGGATGAGTTACCACGAAGTAATGATGGAGGACGTAGCAAAGCAGGCCTCTATTGCAAAAGGAACGGTCTATAATTACTTTGAAACCAAAGAAGACCTTTACTTCTCTATTATGAAATTGAGGATGGAAAATCTTGTCCACTCCTTAAGAAATAAAATTCAATATGAAATGAGCAGTATTGATTCTTTACATTCATTCATCATACATCTTTATATGTTTATGATGAAATACCAGAACTTCTTCCTGATGTACCAAAAGGAAAATCTTAAAGCTGATCATGCGTTGTGTGAAGAATTGGCCAGACTCGAGAAGGAATTAAAGTCACTGTTACTAAATATAATTAAATCAGGAAAATCCGAGAAACTTTTTCGCGATATCGAAGAAACATTTGCAGTTGATATGATTTTGGGAAGCATTTACGGCGCTATATACAGAGGAATCGAGAACAAATACACTGAAGCAAAAATGGTCAATGACCGTGAAATGATTTACGATTTTGTGCTGCACGGATTGTTCACGACTTTCGATAAAGAAAATGTTTTGCCATTGAAAGGAAAAACTATAGTTATTACCCGCACAATTGAGCAATCACGAGAATCGGCTGAGGCCTTTATACAACTGGGCGCGAAAGTCATTATTTTCCCGACTCTTGATATAGTTCCGCCAAGCAGCTGGAAGGAATTTGACAATGTTGTTATAAAAGAAAAGAAAATAGACTTCATAATATTTACTTCGGCTCATTCAGTAAAAATGCTCATTAGCAGAACAAATGAGTTGAAAAAGAAATTTAACTTCGGAAAAACTAAGATTGTAGCTGTTGGAAATAAGACAGCGTCTGTGTGTGAAAGATTAGGAGTGCCGGTAAATATAATTCCTAAAAAATTCAGCGGGGAAGGAGTTATTAGTGAATTATCGAAATTCGATCTGAACAATAAAATTATTTTCATTCCACAGTCTGAAATCGGAAGAGAGGAATTGCCAGAAGAACTGGAGGCACGGGGTGCAGTATTAAAAGTTGCGCCGGTTTATAATGTTGCATTACCTGATCACGAAACTATTAAAGACAGAATTGACGAGTTAAAAAACACTCACCCAGACTTATTCATATTTACGAGTCCTTCTACGTTTAAGAATTATCTGCAAATACTGGATGTAACGAATCCATCACGATATTTCCGTGAATATGATATTGCGGCAATAGGTCCAACGACCCGTGCTGCAATTGAAAACAGAAATGTGCGGGTAACAATAATGCCGGATGAATACACCATTAACGGTTTGGTAAAAGCCACCTTAGAATATTATAAGAAATGAAATTTACGGAGATGACTTGAGCAAGATTCAAAACGATTTATTCTTAAGGGCCTGCAAAAGGCAGCCCGTTGAAAGAACCCCGGTCTGGATGATGAGGCAGGCAGGAAGATATTTACCGGAATACCGAGCCATTAGAGAAAAAGCTGATTTTCTAACAATGTGCAAAACGCCCGAGCTCGCAACTGAAGTAACTATTCAACCGGTGGATTTAATTGGTGTTGATGCTGCAATTCTTTTTTCAGATATTCTTGTTATTCCTGAAGCTATGGGAATGAATCTGGAAATGCACGAAGGAAAAGGCCCTGTTTTTCCTCAGCCTATAAGGAACGAAGAAGATGCAAAAAATTTAAAAACAATTGATCCTGAAAAGGATTTGAAATATGTTCTTGATGCTGTGTCGCTTACTAAAAAAGAGCTAAATAACAGAGTACCTCTCATCGGGTTTAGCGGAGCGCCATGGACATTGCTTTGTTATATGGTTGAGGGCAGTGGATCGAAGAATTTTTCTTTTGTAAAAAGCTTGATTTACAATAATCCAAAACTAGCTCATTCTATTCTGGAAAAACTTGCTGGTGCAATTTCAAAATATTTATCTGCTAAAATTGACGCTGGTGCAGATGCTGTTCAGATTTTTGATACCTGGGGCGGAAATCTTTCTCAGAATGATTTCGAAGAGTTTTCATTAAAATATATTGAAAAAATTATTGCAAACATTAAAAGAAATGGACAACCCGTAATTGTTTTTGCAAAAGGTGTTCATTACAATTTAAATAAAATAGCCGACGCCGGAGCTGATGTAATAGGGTTAGATTGGACAATGGATATAGGTAAAGCAAGAAAAGAAATTGGTAATCGTGTTGCTTTACAGGGAAATATGGACCCAGGTGTACTTTATGCTAATAAGGAAAAAATCCGAGACGAAGTAAAAGGAATTCTTTCGAATTACGGTAATGGCACTGGACATATTTTCAATCTGGGCCATGGAATTTTACCAGATGTAAAACCTGAAAACGCGAAATATTTTATTGAAACTGTAAAAGAAGAGAGTAAGTATTATCATAAATAAATTTTAATATTTCTAATCTTGTCATTTCGACCGAAGGGAGAAATCTTTCTGTTTACTAATTAAAGGATTTCTCGGTCGTAAACTCCCTCGAAATGATAACTTAGTCAGAAATATTAATAAGCTAAATTTTCTTAGGAGTTAACGATGTTTGAATTTGATTTGTCAAAATTTAAGAAATATGATAAACCAGGGCCAAGATATACCAGTTATCCAACCGCACCACAGTTTAATAATTCTTTCACTGCAGAAAATTATTTAGACGAAATAATTAAGACTAATTACGGTGAAGGACTACCTGATTTGTCAATCTATTTTCATCTTCCGTTCTGCGATACACTATGCTACTTCTGTGGATGTAATATGATTATTACTCGCAACAGAGATAGGGTAAAAGAGTATTTGAAGTATCTTAAAAAAGAAATTGATATGGTGAGAACTTATATTCTTCCGGACAGGTTCGTTTCTCAATTGCATTGGGGAGGCGGCACACCAACCCACCTGACACCAGATGAAATAAATGATCTTGCGTCCTATATAAAAGACAACTTCAATTTCAAAGATGATTCAGAAAATGGCTGTGAAATTGATCCCCGTGAACTTAAAAGAGCTCATCTTGAAGCACTAAGAAACAATGGCTTTAATCGTATTAGTATGGGTGTTCAGGACTTTGATGAAAAAGTTCAAAAAGCTGTGAACAGAATTCAACCTGAAGATATTACCCGGCAAACTGTTCAATGGGTTCGCGAACTCGGATTCAGCAGCATTAATCTTGACCTGATGTATGGTTTGCCTTTTCAAACGATAAAGTCATTCGAGCAAACCGTTGAAAAGATTATTGATATTTCTCCGGATAGAATAGCCGTGTTTAACTATGCTCATGTTCCATGGATGAAAAAACACATGGCCTTAATTCACCCTGAAGACATTCCAGCTCCTGAGATTAAACTTGAAATATTAAAAATGACGATAGAAAAACTCACATCAGCTGGATACGTTTTTATCGGGATGGACCATTTTGCAAAGCCGGATGATGAACTTGCAATTGCATTACGCGAGAAAAAGCTTTATAGAAATTTCCAGGGATACAGCACTCATTCAGGATCAGATCTTTACGCAATGGGCGTAACTGCAATTAGTCAGCTTAAAAACATTTATACACAAAACATCAAAACAGAAAAAGAGTATTTTGATGCAATCGATAAGGAAACTTTGCCGGTAACAAAGGGATATTATTTAAATGAAGATGATCACATTCGCCGAAATGTAATTATGCAGATCATGTGCAACTTCGAACTTGATATTCCGACAGTAGAGAAAAAACACGATATCGATTTCAAAAAATATTTCGCCTGGGGATTAAATAATATGAAAGAAATGGAAG
>CAZQQD010000009.1:0-52592 GCA_964595355.1 uncultured Ignavibacteriaceae bacterium
ACATTTTTGCTTTTTCATCATAAAATTGCATCGATTTTTTTTCTTTAAGAATTCCCCGGTTATAAAAGTTCAGAAAAAATTCCTTTGCTGTATCGTGATGGAGAGGAAGGCTGGTGCGTGAATAAATATCGAAGCTCATTCCGAATTTTTCGAATGCATCTTTATTTATTTTGTGAAACCTGTCGATAATTTCTTTTGGCTTTACGCCTTCCTTATCTGCAGAAATAGTTATAGGAACTCCGTGTTCATCTGAGCCGCATATATAAAAAATATCACTTCCTTTTAACCTATGATATCTTACATAAATATCAGCTGGCAAATAAGCTCCGCTCAGGTGTCCTAGATGAATGGGGCCGTTTGCATAAGGGAGTGCAGACGTTACTAAGATTTTCTCTTTGCTCAAATTAAATCCGTGATTTGAAAATAGTAAACTCAAATATAATCAGTTTTTATAGCAAATTGAAGACAATCGGACTTATAAAATCAGTAAAAGATTTGTTTTTGAACAAATTTGGAAAATTTTTGCTGACGTAAGTTTAAGTGCCTGTTCTTTTTATAAAATCTACTATTATAGGGTCTTTTGAATGAAGCATATCATCCGGCGCACCGTAGAAATGAATTTTTCCTTTATGCATCATCGCTACCCTTGCAGCAACATTTTTTACGCTGTACATATCATGAGTAACAACAACCGTGGTTACTTTTATTTTTTCGCTAAGCTCTCTAATGAGGCTATCAATTGAATCGGACATTATCGGGTCAAGGCCTGTGGTAGGTTCATCATACAGTATATATTCAGGATTTGTAACGAGAGCTCTAGCTAGCCCTACTCTCTTTTTCATTCCACCAGATAACTCGGCTGGCTTGATGTCCAGAGCATCTTTTAATCCAACCAATTCAAGTTTTTCAGTAACTATCTTTTTTATTTCCTTTTTTGAAAATCCATTTTTTGACTCTACGAGAGGCAGAGAAACATTTTCTTCAACGGTCATAGAATCAAAAAGAGCGGCACCCTGGAAAAGAAAGCCAAAATTTTTTCTTATCTCATATAGCTCGTTTTGAGGCAGTTCACTAATAATCTTTTCTTTTAATTTAACGTAGCCTTCATCTGGAATAAGCAAACCTACAATGTGCTTAAGCAGTACGCTTTTACCACAGCCGCTTCTACCAATGATTACAAGGGTCTCACCGGGGAGAATATTAAGGTTTACTCCCTGTAGAACCTTATTGTTTCCAAATCTTTTGTGTAAGTTTTTTATTTCAATCATTGGTAAATAATTTAATAGATATGCTCTAAAATAATCAATTTTGGTTTATCAATTAAACCTGTAAGTCTTTTCAACCCAATAGACAATTTTACTATTGTCAATTTTGACAGGCTCCCATTTCGATTTATAAGCCGCGATGATTACACTTTGTAAAATCTGCTGTGAACCGGTTGTGTTGTCAATAATTTTATGCTCAATTACGTGTCCATCCGTACCTATTTTGAGGGATAACTCAACAAATCCTTTTGCATCTTTGTCAACATTTCTTGGCAGCACCTCAAGTATTTGTCTCGGAACAAATGACAATTCAGGCGTATTTTGTACGACGCCGTTGCCTGAAATATTTGAATTATTTTTGCCACTCCCTGAGCTTTCAGTTTTTGTTTGTGAAGCTATTTCTTCATCAGGCAAAATTTCCGGCTCATCTACGATATCAGGAATGAATATTTTTGGTTCAGGTGGCTTCTGGTTTTTAATATTTTTTTGAGCGGTATTTGGTGCAATATCATTTATTGTAAACAAAAGTGATTGATATTCCTTAGGTGGGGGTGATGGGGGGACTATATCGGGGGAAAACAAAAATAGAAGGATGCAGAAAATTAAACTGGCGATCAGGCTGAATTTAAAGACAAGTCTATATTCGTCTTTTAATATTTTGAACCGCTTTATCATGTCACAAAAGATCTTACTGCCAGAAAAGATTTACATGCTGTTCTTTTTCCTTTCCTGTAATATTGTCTTTTATTTTGATTGTTAAAAGGTAATTGCCCGGGTCGTAATCGCTCATATCAAGCTGCAGATATACCTGACTGTCTTTATCCTTTGTTTGGTATTGGCTTGTAAGGCCAATTTGCTGTTCATCACCATTGACGCCAAAAAATTTCATTACTGATCCCACAAGTTTTCCGATTGATATTCCTTCTTCGCCTTTTTTCTTCAGAATTATTGTCTGCTGAAAATCAGTTAAATCCTTTTCATTTTTTGCGAGATTATAAACTTCATAGTAGATATATAAATCTTGGTTGTTGCTGAATATCTCTGTCGGGTTTGGAAGTATTGAATAATCTTTTCTGTTGATTCTTCCATTTATTGCTGAATCGGCGTCCACTTTTGAAGCAAGGACAACATCGCTCATCTCAAGTGATGAAGAATCGAAATTACGTAGCTTTAATTTTCCGTGATAAGCAGCAACACCTTTGTCTTTATCTCTGATAATTTCAAATGAAAGGTTCCCACTGTCCGGCTTTGCAACAAGTTCATCAGTATTTACAAATAGACTACCTGAATCAGGAATTGATATTTTATTTCTCCTACTCAAATAATATATATCACTTTTATTGTCTCCGAGTTTGTTAAAATAAGAATCAAAAAAAAAGATGCCTGTAGAATGTTTGTACGGAATATCTCTGTTATTATCAGGTATGGTTTTCGGTTTGATAGCATAGCTTACAAATAAATCCGTTAATTTTGTTCTTGTGAGGTCCTTAAATTGATAAGGTGCATTTGGTGCTAAAAATATAGGTCCTTCAAACCTAGGATTGTAGTCAGATGGATCTGTTTTTATAAAGTCTTCTGCAAGTTGTTCTGAATCGTCCCAGTATTTTGATTCCCCAGCTTCTGCCAACAGTGGATTTTTAATTGTACGGGAAGAAATAAATGCAAAAATTTTGTTATTATATTTCCAAATGTGCGTCTTGATTCCGTTACCTAAATCAGGTCTTAAAATTGTTCTAGATTTTGGAATCCCATAACGAATAACTATTTGCCCTCTGTCTGTTTGCCACCCCTTAATATTCTGTTTAGGTATGCTGAAGCGAAGGTTTGCGTAAGCTACTCTTGAATAATGTTCCAGTATTCGTTCGTTATAATTGGTAAGGATTAGCGGATCACTGAAATTCCAGTATATTTTGATAAACTTTTTGAGTTGTCTTTCACCCATTTTGTCTAATTTATCTCCAAGTATTGGCTCAAGTAATATTTTAACTGAATTGACCAAAAAATCTTCTTTCTCATCATAAGGCATCTCCTCTATTGCTTCTTTGTATTCAAGAGATGAAGAATCCAACTCTGATGCTTCATAATAAAGTAAACCAAGATTTAAATGAACATCCTTATTATGTGGATTAATTTCCAATAGCTTTTTCAAAACACCTATACCTTTTTGGGGCATTTCATTATCTTCATAAAGTGAACTTAATTCCAGATAATTATGCTGGTTAGATGGATTATATTTAATTGCTTCCAGATATGCATTTTCAGAAATCTTAAAATCTTCCTTTGAATGTGGTTCGAAAGTAATAACTGGATTTGCCAAAAGATTATGCAATTCTTCCGCTCTTTTTTTGCCTAATCTCACATAACTGTATTGTGTTAGAAATCCATATTTACCTAAAGATTGAGCTAGGTTATTATAAAATCCTTCGTCAAAATCCATATTGCCTGAGTGACTGAATTCGTGAAAATATTCGGCTTTTATTTCTGCCAGTCTTTCCCAGGCAATTACATTTGTGCTATCGAGTTTTACAGTTGTTTCATATTCTTTTACTGCGTCAAGTAGTGTTTGAAACTCTAAATGCATATTCCTGGCTAAATCTTCTGCTAATAAGCCATAAAAAAGATGATATTCAGGGTCCTTGGGATTAAGTTCGATCGCTTTTTTTATATGCTTACGTGAGAGATTCCATGACCAATGTGAGGTGTCCGCTCTATAAACCTTAGCGAGCTGATATTCTGCTTCTGGGCTTTCTTTTTCTCTTAATGATTTTTTCAATAAGCTTTTTGCTGTATCATAATCTTTCCGGGCCAAAGCAGCAAATCCTTTTTTATAATAATGATTAGCAAGTGTGTCGCTGGTTTGTGCATAGTAAGTGGATATAGGCAATAACATTATGATAAAAAAGTATTTTATCTTCATAGCTAGCTCTCCGATAAGTATGGACTTTTATTATTTCTGTAGGAAGATTATTATTGATTATAATAAGTAAATTTTCACTAAAAAGTAACCTCTATTTCCAGGTAAGTGTCTTTTCGTTTTTGATTTCTATACCTGAATTTATGTCTTTGATTGCAAGAGTTAACAGATATTCGCCAGGTTCATACTTATTCATATCTAACTGAAAGTTAACTTGAGGGCTCTTCTCCTTGAATTGGTATTTTGTGGTTAGTGTAACTTGTTGTTCGTCTTTTCCGAGACTAAAAATATTAAGAAAGGAATTTATTGTTTTGCTTATTCCAGATCTGTCATCTTTTTTTCTTATAGTCAACTTTTGTTCAACATTGTAAACTTCATTTGAGTCAGGTGTTAAGTTATAAATTTCGTAATAAATAAAAATTTTATCTTTACTAGAAAAAGATGAAATAGGATTTGGAAGAATGTTTATACTTCTACGAGTTATAGGGTATTGCATATTGCTATCAGCATCAGTAAGTTCATTTGCTAAAAGAATGCCACTTATATCAAGTTTTGTTTCGCTAAAACGCCTGACTTTAAAGGGGAAATGATTTGATGCAACTCCTTTATCAACGTCTCTCACTATTTCGAACGCAAAATTTCCTGAATCAGGTTTGGCACTCATGAGTAAACTGTTGATGACATACTTGCTCGTATCATTTATCTCAATTTTATCAGAAATAGGTAAATATTTTATAAGGGTTCTTTTTTCTGATATGGTCTGAAAGAATTGATTGAAAATGAAAAGACCAGTATTGTGGCTATAATAAAATTTATTCCTATAGTAGAGTGAATCTATGTATTTCAACCCATAACTCACAAATAAATCGGTTGTATTGTGAGCTTCATCTTTAAACTGTACAATATCGTATGGTACAGAAAATTTAGGACCTTCATATTTAGGAATATAAAGTTCATTCCTTACTTTTTTTACGTAATTGAAATATGAATGAGAGTCATATCCATACTGTGAGTGAAGCCTGTTTCCTGGCGAAGGTTCGCTGAACAGATATTCACCGTTAAAGAAGTTATCTGTAAAACCGAAATCCATATCATTGTAATGCCAAACATCTGTTTTCAATTTTATATCGGCTCTTCCCCCAGCATTTATTTGAGGGCGCATTCTTATTCTGTTAACAGGTTCCCCGAATCTTAGCCACACCTCACCCCTATTGCTTTTCCAGCCGGTAAGACTGAATTTATTTACGCCAAAGCGTAGATTTGCATAAGCTACACGTGAGTAGTGCTCTAGAAGTCTTTCATTATAATCTGTGAGGTATAATGGATCTCTTGCCTTCCAATAAATATCAATAAGATTTTTAATTTCTGCTTCTGAAAAGTTTTTTATTTTATTTCCAAATAGAGGTTTAATTAACTCCTTTACTGAATTGTAAGCGAAATCCCTTCGTTCATCAGGTTTCATTAAAATTAAAGCTTTTTTATATTCGTTGTAAGCGCCCAGCATATTTGAAGTTTTATAATACATTAATCCAAGATATAGATGGGCTTTTTCATTATCTGGATATAATCTTACCAATCGTTCAAGTAATGGAACAGCCTTTTCAGGTTTACCTGCATCTTCATAAAGTGTACTTATGTGGAGGATAGCTTGTGAATTTGTTGAATCATGATATAAAATTTTGAGAAAGTAGTACTTGGCTTCCTCAAAATCTTCCATTGCAAACTTATTAAGACTTAACATCGGGCTGGATGGGTCATCCTGGAAAACAGAATGGTAGTATTCGTTAAAATCATCTTCTTTTATTTTACCCATCTGAAACAGTGCAGTAACATTCGTACTGTCAATCTCCAAAATTTTTTCGTATTCTTTAAAGGCTAGTCCGCTGCTGAGGTACTCCATAAGAGTCGCCAATAATAAATGATAATTTATGTTCCTAGGTTCCATAAAGATGGCACTCTCCAATAATTTCTTTGCCCGTGCCCTGTCCCGGATAGTGTTTTTGTTAATAAGTATTTTTGCAAGCTCAAAAAGAGCTGGAGCCGTCTTATCTTTGTCTAAAGATTTTTTTAAGTAGAATTCCGCATTAGTAGTATCCTTTTGAGTGAGTAAAGATGATCCAATATTGTAATATTCAGTCGCAGACGTATCCTGAATTTCAGAGTAAGTTTTTCCGATCAAAAATAAAAGTGAAAAATATATTATCAGAATGGTAGTTTTCATTTTTAACATTTTACTTTATATAGAGCGTTTAAAATACAATTGGATGTAGCTGTAATCAACGTATTATCTATACTTAAATACGAAGAAAATCGATCCTAAAGGGGGTTCAGAAGATATTTTTAATAGATATATAAATATCGTAGATAAGGCAGGAAGTTAATGGTATTTTAAGATTTTTCATTCTCCAGGTATGGATTTTCGAGCCCAAAAGCTGACCCGCAAAAAATCCTCCAACTAAGGCTGGATAAGTAATAAATTGAAAACCTAAACCAAATAAAAACCTTAAAGCAATAACAAATGGAACGGGGAAGTGAATTGCCAGAATCCACTGTCGGGAGAATCTTTTAACATTATTTCTCCAATAACCAAATGGAATATTAAGAATAAACGCTATCAGTGAAACGTAAAGTAATTTCATTTTTCTGGCATTATTTAAATTCTTTATGTTTTCTCAGAATGTATCTGACTTTTTGATCGAGTATTTTTAGGGTCAGGTCAATTGTTGTAAGGTGTGTCCTAAAAGCAAGTAGTGCAAGTCTAAAAGTAAATTTACCATTTATTATTGTTGATGTTAAAAATACTCTCCCATCCTTGTGGATTTCTTTTAGCAGTAGTTCATTAAATTTATTTGCATCCCCGATAGCGGGTGTATATCTGAAAATTACTACTGATAATTCAGGTTCTGGTCCCACTTCAAAACCCTTGATTATTTTAATCTTTTCGTAAAAATATTTTGCAAGCTGAAGTTTTTCTTCCAAAGCTGCACGAAAAGGTTTTAATCCATGAATTTTTAATGGAAGCCACAATCTCATTCCCCGGAAATGCTTTGTCAGCTCCGGAGAAAGGTCGGCAGGAGAAAGTTCTTCATTGGCAGACAAAGCGTCTTGCATATAGTTTGCCCGGTAGTAATGTGAATCAGCCAGATATTTTACGTTTTTAACCAGAACAACACCAAGCCCATACGGAAGAAATAATCCTTTGTGTGGATCGATGACTAGAGAATCGGAAAGTTCCATCCCCTTTAATTTTCTCTTTCCGCTTTCCGATAAAATAAAAAAACCTCCATAAGCAGCATCAATATGATGCCATAAATGGTATCTTTTTGCAATTGCTTCTATTTCTTTTAGTGGATCAATTGCGCCTATATCTGTTGTCCCTGCAGAACTAATTACAAGCCACGGAATAAACCCTTTCTTTTTATCTGATTTAATTGCCTCTTCAACACGTGCTGGTATCATTCTGAATTTTTCATCTAAGGGAATATATCTTTTTAAACAGTCTCGAAGTCCTGCGATTCTTAGTGCTTTATCAATGCAATGGTGAGTATGTTTGGAAAGATAAACCACTGTTTTATGATAATTCTTTGATCTTAATTTTTTCGCATCTCTTGCAGTTGTAATCGCAATTAGGTTTGCAACGCTGCCTCCGGATGCGAGATTTCCTCCAGCTGATTTTGGATATTTTATAAGGTCGCACATCCACCTGATAAGAAGGTTCTCCATTCTCACAGCACCTGGACTCGCAAAAAATATTCCGGCAAACCTGTTTGTAACATCTACCATATAATCTGCAAGAGAAGAAATATAAATTCCTCCACCAGGGATGTAACCTAAATGTCCACCCGAAGCAGGATTTAAATTTGGTGTATCAACATTTTTTCCAACTAACTGTAGTGCTTTATCTATATTAATAGGTTTTTCAGAAATGGGGAAATGATAAATTCCAGAACCCTTTTCTTTTGAAACCATAAAGGTTTTTTTGTTGTCAATTTCGTTTAAGAAATTTTCAGTGTAAACAATTACTTTCTTTCTTATTTTTTCTCTTTCACGAGATGATGGTTCTAGTTTACGGGATTCTTTTTCGAGTTGCTTTATCTTATCTGTCATATATTGAGCAGGTATTTAAAAATTATAACTATAAACTTAAGCAAAAAATCGGTTTATATTTTTATAATGCGCAGATAAAAAAACCCTGAAAGATATACGCGGGTAAAAACTTTAACGAAATGTATTCTTTATAGTTATTGTTTAATGTTCAGCCATTTGTTGTAAACCATTTTTTGTTTTTCAGTAGGTTTATCAATCTCAAGCAGCTCATAGTTATATCGGTGAGATGCTTTTAAAGGAACATACAATTCTTTCAATATTCCATCTCTTGAAATTGTTATTTTAATTGTATCGCCAATACTGTATAGAGAGTATAACTTATCAAAGTTATCCTTGTTTACTCTATAGTTATTTATTGCAAGAATTTCGTCATTGACATTTATTCCTCCATTGTATGCTGATGTTTCTTGTACAACAGAGCGGACGGTCATATCTTTATTTGTTCGCATTCCGAAATAGTTCTCATCTTTCCCGGTATCTATCAGTTCCAGGCCCGCATAATTAAAATATTTATTGTAATCGATTTTGTCAGTAGAGTAAATGAATTTTTGAAAGAAGTCTTCCAGATTCTCGTCAGCAATTTTTTCAACAGCTTCTTGATATTCCTTTTTTGTGAACCCGCGTTTTAATTTTTTATAATATTCGTTGTATAAATATTTTAAAACGTCATCGTAATTTTTCTTTCCATCTGTGGCATTCATAATTTCAAGATCAAGCAACACACCTATTATTGTTCCTTTACTGTAATATGAAATTGTTGTGTTATAACTATTTTCATTCGGTTGATATGCTTTTATCCAAGCATCAAAGCTGGCCTCTGAAGCTGATTGCACCTCATCCCCAGGTTGGTTTTCAACATAGCTAATGCCTCTGGAAATGTTATTCAAAAAATTACTGGGTGTAATTATATTTGTTCTACGTAATATAATATTCGAATAGTAGCTTGTTACACCTTCCATTTCCCAAAGTAATGTGGTGTAATTTTCCGATTCGTAATCAAAAGGCCCTAATGCAATTGGTCGTATTCTTTTAACATTCCATAAATGGAAGTGCTCATGAGCAACGAGACTAAGGAATCTTGTTAAATTACTATAAATCCATCTATTAACTTCAAGAGTCGTGGAATTTAAATGTTCAAGTCCTCCAGATCCATTAGCGAGATTGTGTACAATAAATAAATAATGTTTGTTTGGGTTTTCACCAACAACGTTTGTTTCGGTTTCAATAATTTTCGTCATATATTTTTTTAGGGTATCTGCGTTATAGTTACCCTTACCATACATTGCAATGCTGTAATCCACTCCTGCAGCCTTAAAATTTATTATATCCTGATTACCAATCTCAATCGGTGAATCTGCCAGTATATCGTAACTAGGAGAAACATAAGTAAATTTTTCTCCTTGAACAGGCTCTAATCCTGTACTGACCTTTTTCCAATCTTTGTAAGGAATTATTTTGAGCTTTGACGGGATGTTCTTCATATTTTCTATATACATAAATATGCTTGTACCATTCAAATAACCATGTGATTCGTTAAGAAAACTGGTGCGTACGGAGACTTCATATGCATATACATCATATGAAAGTCTTACTTCATCTGTTTTATGGCTATAAACACGCCAGGTATATTTATTAATTTTTTCGAACTTTAAATTATTTCCCTTTCCATCCGAAGCTTTGAAAAATTCAATGTTTTTTGGAAAATCTCTGATCAGATAAGAACCCGGGGCCCAAACCGGCATCACAAAATCAATATAATTTTTTTTAAGACCTGTGACCTTTGTTTCAACTTCAAAATAATGCGTATAAGGTTTGCTCATTGAGAGTTTATATTCTAATCTTATTTGTGCAGATACTTCTTGTGTTGCCAATGAAAATAGTAAGAGCAGTACGGCAATTAGATTAATTTCACGCTTCATTTCTACCTTAATAATTATTTAGTGTTATAGTATATAAGTTTGGTCAATTGGCTGTAGCAAGTGGAAATAAAGTTAAACGTATTAATTTATAAATACAAATAAATTTGGATGAATGGAGATGGAACAAAAAAAAGACCGCCCGAGATATTCGAGCGGTCTAAAAATGATCCATTAGTATTTTGTTCAATCGTATCTAAACATCTTTATAAATTGTCTTATCTTAATCATTGTTTCAGGGATCATTTTTATTTAACTAAATTAGAGAGTAAGCTACCACTATAGCTCTAACATTTGTTTTTACAAATTGAGTGCCGAAAATGTTCCCATTATTTTTCTCTTATTATTAGCTTCAATAGTTTAGACACTTCGGGAAACAAAAAGGTTGCAGAGAATAATATTCATTCTGTACGAAATTATTTCAGTGCGGGATTTCAATTAATAGTGGTTTCTAGAAATGTTAAACGGCAATTTCTGATGATCAGAGCTGTAATTATACCCGTAACAATTAAGCTATAGTCAATATATTTTTTTTGAAATTCTTAATAGAAATTCCCATCATAAAAACTCCGATTCCAAGCAGGACGGCAACTCTGATCATTACATCACTTATTGGCAGGTGTCTCCAGAAGATATCGTAAAATCCTTGTATTCCCCAGTAATTCACAGATACTACTGCTATTTTCTGCATGATTGCTGGCATTATAAAAATTGGTACCATACTTCCGCCGATGGCTGACATTATTAGAATTACCAGGGTCGAAAAACTCTCAACCTGTTTCCGGGTCTTAGCAATCGAAGCAATAAAAATTCCAAAACTTGCACACGCAAACGCAGTTGATAAGATCATTACGATAAGTGATGGAACATCAATAAATATATCCAATCCGAAAGTTAGCCACGCAAATAAGAACATCACAGTTAATTGAATAATAGAAACTATAATTGTTGAGGTCATCTTTCCAAATAGTATTGATGAAGGTCTGATGGGAGAGTATAACAGTTTTTTCAGCGTTCCTTCTTCTTTTTCTGTTAACATTCCGCTTCCCATTCCCGTCACTGAAAAAAGCAGCATCATTATTGCAACTCCGGCAACTGCCTGCACAAGACCTAAATTGTTTTCTGGTGTTGAGAACATAGGAGTGGCTTTCATTCCCATAAAACTCTTGTCGGGATTCTTATCACTCTTTTCAAATTTTGCTATTTGTTCATCAACCTTTGTATAAATTTCACCAAGTTCCTTTTTACTCAAGCCAGGATTTTCTTCATCGATCATTTTATGAATATTGCCTTTTATACTTTTAATACCGATTATTCCCATCAGGTTTGAAAATAAGACCTGTTGTAAAAGACCGGCTTCAATTTGTCTTGACTGGTCGTAAAATAATTCCATTGGATAATTCTTCCCACTTTCGACAGAATCCTTAAATCCTTTATACAATGCCAGTACTGCAACCTTGCTTCCTTTTTTTACTTCCTCTTTGGCATTTTCCAGTGGAAGTAATTTTATATCAAGTGATTTTAATGTGTCAAGTTTTGAAATTACATTCCGGGAAACTTCTGTACTATCTTGGTCTGAAATAAAAATACTGATCGGATTTGTGTCATTCGATTTCCCTGATCCGCCGAATGCGAAGGCAAAAAGAGAGATAAGAGCGATTGGGACTATCAAGGTTAGAATTACCGCTCTTCTGTCGTGAATCATTAATTTCAGGTCTTTAATTGCAAGCTTTAACATTTTTCAATCCCGTAATTTTCTTCCGGTTAAATTTAGAAACATTGTTTCAAGATTAACTTTATTTATCTCAACCTGGTGAACTTTCAATCTCATTTGGTTTATTTGCGTCAAAATTTGTGGAAGTTCTTTTCCACTATTCTTGCTTGAAATGGTTATCGAATTTTCGTTTATATTTATAATGTTACCAAATGATTTTTTTAATAACTCAGCTTTGTCATTTATAGATACTTCGAAATGAATTACAATTGATTCATTGGCATTTGTTGTATTTCTTAGTTCATCAAGTGTTCCTTCAGCAATTATCTCGCCGTGATCTATAATTCCAATTCTATCACACAGTCTTTCGGCTTCTTCCATATAATGTGTAGTGTATACTATTGTCATTCCCTCTTTATGGAGTTCTTCAAGTACTTCAAAAATTAAATTTCTGCTTTGAGGATCAATTCCCACTGTTGGTTCGTCCATTAAAAGAATCTTTGGCGAGTGAAGCAGTGCTGATGCGATATTTATTCTTCTTTTCATTCCTCCTGAATAAGTTTTTATCTTATCGTTTTTTCTTTTGGTCAGGCCCATTAAATTTAGAGTTTCATCAATCTTTGTTTTTAGCACATTTGCGGAAAGCTTATAAAGCCCTCCCCAGAACAATAAATTTTCGTAAGCGGAAAGTTCGTTGTAAAGTGCAATTTCTTGAGGGATAACACCAATCATTTTTTTACAGTTCAAAGGATCTTTCTTTAAGTCAAATCCATTAATTTTTACGTACCCAACATCAGGTTGAAGGATTGTGCTGATAATATTTATTGTGGTTGTTTTTCCGGCACCGTTTGGGCCGAGCAAGCCGTAAAATTCATTTTCATTGATTGAAAAACTTATTTCTTTAAGTGCCTGAACATTGTCGTAGTTTTTGGCAAGGTTGGAAACTTCAAGTATTGTATTCATTTAGAAGAAATGTGGTTGTTTCAAACAGTTAACAAATATTTTCTGAATTGAAAATAAGAAAAATAACCGATTACAAATAATTAATTTTTCAAATGGCTCAAAAGAATGATGAAACGCCGATTTTAATGCTTATAGCTCAATATTTTTTAGCAACTACTATTGCAGTTTTCATTCTTTCTGTCGAACCATTATTCTGGTTTATAGCTTCAATCAATGCAATATAAATGCCTATTCTCAAAGGATTATTATAATCATCCAATCCATTAAATATTATCGAACCTTTAGAACCACTCGCAATGTTATTTCCGAGAGTCCTAACAAGCCTTCCTTTACTATCAAATATTTTTACTCTTACTTGTGCAATTTTTTGTGTGAGTTCATAATGAATAATTGTAAAGTCTTCATGTCCATCATTGTCAGGCGAAAAAGGATTTGGTGAAACAAAAATTTTTGCTTTATTGTTTGTAGAAATGGTATAGATACTATTTTGTTTTCCGGGAGTTCCTCCATTCGCATTAGTAGAGGTACTCCAATTATTTGAATAATTGCCGGATAAAAAAGGATTGATCTTTTCAAGAGATTTCCCCTGTGTCATTATAAAATTAGGATTATGCCAGTCCTCAAAATAGTGAACCGAATCAATTGTGTTTCCAAGGGCGTCCTTAAGGACTACAATATCTTCTTTTGTAGACAGACTTAAAGACGAGTTTAGAATATTTACATTTGTCAGGTCGTTAATGTTATAATTGTTTATAATAGACGAGTCTGCGGACAGAAGAAAATAAGAATTATTTGTAAGGTTCCGGTTTACAAGTGAGACGGGAATAGAATTTCCCGACCCATCATCAACTGTCCACCCGCCGAGATTTACTTTGTTATTTGAAATATTGTATAGTTCTATAAATTCACATTTTGAAGAACCAGGATCTGACATTATTTCGTTTATTACAACCTGTGTTCCTTTATATGGAGTTAATTCTGTTACAGAATTTTGTTCGCCCGGAGTAGCCTTGTTTTCGCGTAGTGATGTCCGCCAGTTCGTGCTATCTGTTGAACTCTTTTTATATGAAATTCTTTCAAGTGAAAATCCATTAGTTCCCCCCCAATCTGGAGTGTATTGAAGTGAATCGATGACTCTACTGAGGGAATCGAGTAGAATAACTTTATCACCGGAATTGTTTAATGTCGGTAAATTAATTGAAGTAAAGTCAGACTTAATATCATAATAATTTTTAATTGAGTTGTCCGATGAAATTAAGAAGAAATCACCCGGGTTAAATATTAGGGCCTCATTAATAGCTGAAACTGTATCAGAGTTATCTGCAAATTTATAACCTTTTAAATTAATAACTTTATCACTGTTATTATAAATCTCAATCCACTCTGGCTGTGGCGATTCCGGAGCATACATAATTTCATTTATTACTATATCGTTTCTCACTTCATTTACGTTTATACCACTAACTTTGAATTTGGCAGAATTATTTGCTGGGTTTTTATCCTCTGAAGTTTCAATCTTTGCAATGAACAGATTTTCCCCGAGTGAAAACATGTTTGTTGAAAACTGATAATCTGTGAAATCACCTGATTGTAGGGAACTACCTTGAATACTTTTAAGAAGTTCAGAGTTATCAGCTACTGAATTCTTGTTTGAATCCAAGTAAATTTTAAGCAGGTAATCTTTTGATTTTAAAATCCCCAGATTTTTTACTTCGGCCTCAAATTGAATTTCATTACCGGAAATTGCATAATCTTTTTGGCTATTAAATTTTATAAGACTCAGATCATAATTTAATGGAGTGACGGTGTTTTGTGATCCCGGAGTTCCATTTAAGGTTTTAGAATTGTCCCAGTTTGCGTTTGAGTTGTCATTTGCCAAATAAATCTTTTCATCGGAATATCCCTTTGAATTATCTGCCGAATAGGTATAAACATCAACGGTATCACCTTTTTCATTAAATAAAACCAGTGTTCTATCTGAAGAATTTGACATTCCAGTTGAACCAAAAGCGTTATCTGAAATTTTAAGAACCAATGCACTGATCGGAACAAGACCATTATAGCTCCCGTTATTTACATCGTAGTCATTTTCGAAAATTACAGCAAATGATTTTGGATTGAGAATGAGGCCATTTCCTGCATCAATAATTTTATCATCACTAGCAGTGTAATATTTGATTTGATAGCCTGTAAGGTCAATTGTTGAATTGCTCAGATTGTAAAGTTCAACAAACTCGCTTGTACCGGATTCAGGAGAAAACATTATTTCGCTGAAAGTTACACCTGATTGTGCTTGAATAATTTGTGATGTAATAAACAGAATACAAAAAAATAAAAATAGCTTCTTCACTACAACTCCCCGGTTTAGTTTAGAAATAATTAAGTAATTATTTTTTTACCTGTTTTCAGGCTGATTAGATTTCCTATGTTTTGCGGCCAGTGGATCAAAAATGAAATTAGGCAGAATGCGTAAAAGTTTTGCACCCCATGCTGCTTGCCACGGAAATTGAATTATACTTTTTTCTTTTTCAATTCCTTTTATAATTATTTTTACCGCCTTTTCAATATTCATCAGAAAAGGCATCTTAAATTTATTTTTATCAGTCATTGGCGTTTTTACAAATCCGGGTCTTACGGTCAACACTTTTATTTTGAAGGGTTTCAGTTCAACCCTTTGACTTTCCAAAAATAAAGTTACAGCAGCCTTACTTGCACAATAAAATCCACTTTGTGGAAAACCTCTTCCATCTGCAAGGCTTGATATACCAACAAACATTCCCTCGCTTTCTTTGAATAGAGGTATAAGCTCTTCAAAGAAATAAGTCATCCCTATTATATTTGTATTAAATATTTCTTTAGCAGCGGAAGAATCAAATTCATTTTTTTGAGATTTAATATTTATGCCGGCATTTAAAATTGCGATGTCAATTCCCCTAAAAAAATTTATAGTTGTTCGAATTGCATCTTTAACATTTTTCTGGACGCTGACGTCACATTTGATTGTCAGAATATTATTATTAATTTCTTTTAATTCTTTTTCAACTTGTCTTAGTATAATTTCTCTTCTGGCAATAAGGGCCAATTTACAATTGTATCTTGCAAGCTGCCTGGCCAGTTCGTACCCTATCCCGCTGGAGGCGCCTGTTATGAGAATTACTTTATTGTTTAAATTCATGGTTTTCCCCTGATGCAAGTATCACTTTGAATTGTTTATTCTGTTTAGTGTGATACGTACAATCGTTTGTTTTTTGGGGACACTTTCAATTTTAAATTTTCCGCCGTAAAATTCAATTAGTTTTCTCGAAATTGTAAGACCTAATCCGGTACCTTGTTGTTCAAATAGTGTCCTATCAAATTGGATAAAATTTCCTATCATTGCAATTTGATTTTCATTCATTCCTCTACCATTATCCATAACTGAAATGACATATTCATTGTTAAGGGAGATACCTACAATATGAACAGTAGAGTCATTTTCTGAATATTTAAATGCATTATCAATTATTTCCTGGCAGACTATCTTAAAGTTATCTTCTGAAAAATTAACATTAGATGGCTGGATACTAATTACCAGATCTTTTTCTCTATTATAATGTTTTACTTTTTCTTTTGCAACATCATTTAATATTTTTTCCACCTTACAGATTGAGCTTTGTTGAAGAGTACTGACTTTTTCAGAATCCTGGGTAAGCATATCAAGCTTGGTCATTAATAATATTTTCTGAATCAGTTCATTCAATCTTTTTGCCGAACTGTTAATATTTTTTGCAATCTCTAAAATATCATTATGCTCAATTGATTTGTAATCTTCAATTAATATTTCAGTAAATCCCAATATGCTTGTTAACGGAGTCTGCAATTCGTGAGGAAGTGCATAAGAAATGCTATGAATCAATCCGTCAAATTTTTTATCTATTACTTCTCTTTTAGCCAGTCTTGTGCGAATAGTTTTAATAAGATCTTTACTACTCACGGGTTTTGTAAGATAATCATCTGCACCTAGATTCATTCCTTCCCGAATCTCTGCAGGGGAAGTTTTAGCTGAAAGAAACACAAATGGAATTGTTTGAGTGGCAGGATTTTGTCTTAAAATTTTCATCACATCGTATCCACTTAATTCAGGCATCATGATGTCGCATATTATCAAACCTGGATTTTCATTTAATGCGAGTCTGATTCCTTCCTTCCCACTGTTAGCTGTTATTGTTTCAAATTCTTTACGATCCAGCATTTCCTGAAGAAGGTAGATATTGTCCTGAACGTCGTCTATTATCAGAATTTTGGTTTTTTTATCTGTCATTTTTGATTTTGAAAATCACTTTACGAATTATAATTAAAACATCAACAAAATGAAAAAAATTAAAAATAATCTCTTTTAGGTGATTTATAGAATGGTTTTATCTTGTTGCCTTATAAGGCTTGATTTTGAAGTCAATCCTTTAAACTTTTGTATTAGGTTACAAATTGTTATCTTTTCATCAAAAATTATTCCAATGTTTTCGAACGATCTTATTGATATTGAAAATGTTCTTATAAGCAAAGAAATTGCTGATTCTCATTTTGCCTGTAATTTGGATATTTGCAAAGGAGCCTGCTGTACCCTAGAAAGTGATTACGGAGCGCCTCTTTTGGAAGAAGAAATTGATAGAATTAAAGAAATTCTTCCAATTGTAAAAAAATATCTGCCGGAAAAGCATATTCAGGAAATTGAGAATAAGGGGTTTTTTGAGAAAAAAGATGACGAAATATTAACAAAAAGTGTTGGCAGAAAAGCCTGTGTTTTTGTCTATTTTGAAAATGATATTGCAAAGTGCAGTATTGAAAAAGCATATTTAAATAAAGAGACGGCTTTCAAAAAACCTGTTTCATGTCATTTGTTTCCGATCAGAGTAACAAATTTTGGTGGGGATGTTTTAAGATATGAAAAATTCAGCGAATGCAAAGCGGCTATTATACACGGAAAAGAGGAAGAAATAAGATTGATAGATTTTTGTAGTGAGCCACTGCAGAGAGCATATGGGAAAAAATGGTATACAAAATTAAAGAAAATATTCAGAAAGGAATATGTTAACCCTTAATCAAAGATTATCTCAACAGCAAAGGCTATCGCCCCAACAAATACAGTATCAAAAGCTGCTTCAGCTAAATACACTTGCACTTGAACAAAGGATTAAAACTGAATTGGAACTTAACCCTATTCTGGAAGAGGAAATGGATGCTACACTTGAACAGGAAAAAGAAAAAGATAGAGATGATTCGGAAGAAGTTGAAGATTACGAAAAAGATGAATTTGATATTGAAGACTTTATGAACGATGATGTTGACGGCGTTGACCGCATCAACAAAAGCAAAGACGATGAAGTATATCATCCCCTTGCAGAAGCAAGAGAAAGCTTAACTGAACACCTTACAGATCAACTCAGAATGTTAAATGTAAACGAAGAATTTTTTCATTTGGGTGAGGAAATAATAGGAAACCTGAATGCAGATGGTTATCTGAAAAGGGGCTTGAGTGAGATTTTAAATGAACTTGAAATGTTCGATGAAATTGTAATTTCTTCTGAAGAAGCCGAGGATCTTTTAAAGAAAATACAGATATTTGATCCGATAGGAATAGCATCAAGAAATCTTCAGGAATGTCTCCTTGTTCAGGCAAAAAATTCCGATTATGATCCATATTACAGATATCTAGGCGAACAACTTCTTACGAATCATTTTGACGATTTTACAAAAAAACGTTACGAAGCAATTAAGCAAAAAATGGAACTCACCGATGAAAGTTTGAAAGGAACGATTGAATTTATTCAAACGCTCAACCCAAAACCAGGCGAGGGAAATGTTGAACTTGCTCAGATGAACCAGATAACACCGGATTTTATTATTGAAAAAGACGAAGATAATTTTATTATAACACTAAATGATAAAAGTGTTCCTTCTGTAACATTGAGTAAAAGTTATCTTGAAATGCTTGATTCAAATAAACGAGGGAAGAAATCAAAAAGGGAAAAAGAGACATATAAATTTTTACGTGAAAAGTTTGAATCTGCAAAATGGTTTATTGCCTGTATTCAGCAGAGAAGAGAAACTTTAATGAAAATAATGCAGGCGATTTTGGAGAAACAACACGAATTTTTTGATAAAGGGTCAAAATTTCTGAGGCCAATGATATACAAAGATATTGCCGATGAAATTCAGATGGATATTTCTACGATAAGCAGGGTAGTAAATGGAAAATATGTTCAGAGCCCGCAGGGAATACATGAATTAAAATATTTCTTTAGCGAAGGATTAAGTACAGATTCTGGCGAAGATATTTCTAATAAACACATTAAGGAATTATTGAAAGATATTATAGATGGTGAAGATAAAAAAGCTCCGTATAGCGATGACAGACTGGCAGAGATGTTGAATGAAAAAGGAATTCACATTGCTCGCAGAACAGTAGCTAAATATCGTGAACAACTCAGGTTACCTGTAGCAAGATTGCGCAAAGAATTATGATAAATCCTGTATTCTATTTGAAGTAAAATCCTTACTTTTTATACTTATCTGAATCCTTCGGTTATTTTGCATCAGAAATAATTGATCAATTGGGAATTTAAAGGAGTCAATTATATGGAAATGAAAATTGAAGCGACGACCATAATTGGAGTCGTTCATAAAGGGAAAGCCGCTCTTGGTGGAGATGGTCAGGTTACTCTTGGTAATACGGTGATGAAACATAATGCGGTTAAGATAAGAAAAATTGCCAACGGGAAAGTGCTCTGTGGTTTTGCAGGCGCTTCGGCCGATGCATTTACGTTAATGGAAAGATTTGAAGACAAACTTGAACAATACAGGGGAAATATAAATCGTGCTGCAGTTGAACTCGCAAAAGATTGGCGCACAGATAAATATTTGCGTAAACTCGAAGCAATGCTTGCGGTTATTACTGAAGATAAAGCCTTGGTAGTTTCAGGTAATGGCGACGTAATTGAACCCGATGACCAGATCGTTGCAATAGGGTCAGGAGGAATGTACGCGTTGGCTGCAGCTAAAATGCTGAAAAAATACAGTAACCTTTCTGCTAAAGAAATAGTAGAACAATCGTTAAAAACTGCATCAGAAATTTGTATTTATACAAATGATAAAATTAATGTGGAAGAGATAAAATAATTTTTAATATCAGGGATATTATGACTTTAAATAGAAAAGAACATACGCCAGGTGGAATCGTAAGTGAATTAGACAAATATATAATTGGCCAAACTGAAGCAAAGAGAGCTGTTGCAATTGCGATGAGGAACAGGTGGAGACGCCAACAAGTGCAGGGTGTCTTAAAAGATGAGATTATGCCTAACAATATTATACTGATTGGTCCCACCGGAGTGGGGAAAACTGAAATTGCAAGAAGACTTGCAAGGCTTGCGAACGCTCCCTTTGTAAAAGTAGAAGCATCTAAATTTACAGAGATAGGTTATGTTGGCCGCGATGTTGAATCAATGATCCGTGATCTTGCGGATTATGCTGTTAACATGGTTAAAACAGAAAAGACACAAGAAGTTCAGGCTAAGGCTTTGGCGTTAGCTGAAGATAAAATTCTAGATATACTTATTCCTCCGGTTAAAAAGCCTCAACCACAAGGTCAGGATGGAAATGAAGATGAAGTAAATAATGAAGTTTACCAAAATCAGAAAACTCGTGAGTGGATGAAACTGAAATTGAAAAATGGTGAACTTGATGATAAAATGATCGAGTTCGACTCAGCAAGCCAAAACGCTATCGGAATGCAAGTGCTTGGTCCTTTTGGTCTCGATGATATGGGAATTAATTTCCAGGAAATAATGGGCAACCTGATGCCGAAGAAAAAGAAAAAAAGAAAAACTACGGTAGCTGAGGCTCGTCATATAATTGCACAGGAAGAAGCTCAAAAATTAATTGATATGGAAGCAGTTCAACGTGAAGCTATAGAAAGAGTAGAGAACAGTGGTATTGTAGTAGTAGATGAAATAGATAAAGTTGCAGGTGGTGGAAAAAGCCAGGGACCAGACGTTTCGAGAGAGGGGGTGCAGAGAGACCTCCTTCCAATAGTAGAAGGGACAAATGTAAATACTAAATACGGAGTTGTAAGAACGGATCACGTTTTATTTATTGCTTCGGGTGCTTTTCATGTTTCAAAACCATCTGATCTAATTCCTGAACTTCAGGGAAGATTTCCAATCCGTGTTGAATTAAAAAGTTTGACGGAATCTGATTTTGTGCAAATTCTTACCACTCCACAGAATGCATTGCTAAAACAGTACAGCGCTTTGCTTGAGACCGAGGGTGTTAGTCTTGATTTTACAAAAGACGGAATTAAAGAAATTGCAAGAATTGCAACTGAAGTAAATTCACAGGTAGAAAACATCGGTGCAAGGAGACTTCATACAATTTTAACTTCTCTGCTCGATGAAATATTATTTGATGCACCTGATTCAATACCAAGTAAAAAAGTAAAAATAGATGCTGCTGTTGTAAAGGAAAAATTAGATAAGATCGTAAAAGACAGGGACTTGAGCAAGTATATTTTATAATTTTGTATTTATTATTGAAAAATGAACATTCGTTGAGTATAATTAGAATCTACTTATATCATATTAGTGTTGTAAAATATTATCGCAAGAAATAAACTTTCACTTGCTGAAAGGACAATGTGCCTGCAGCGACTCCCGCAACAACTACTTCTCATTAAATGATAATAAGCCGTAAAAACGCTAAGCCCGGTATCCGGATCAATATATAAATCCTTTTTAAGAAGTTTGTCCCAAAAGGATTAAAAGCAGTTATTGTGTAACCTTTTTCAATTATTGTCGTCTCTACATATAGTTTGAATATTATATTTTCCTTTTGTACAACAAAAGATACCGTTCCTGTATAAAAAATTGTTCATAGCGTTCCCAATAATTATAATTATTGTCGGAAATGAAACGGCATATAAATTGTAAAGGTTGTAGTGCATCAAAATTATCGAGGGAGAAAAAAATGAAATTTAGATATTTACTGTTAATCTCTTTTCTGAGTTTATTGTTTGTTTCAGTAGTTCTTGCACAAGATGAAAATGATTCAACAAACACAAAACAACACAATCATAAATGGTACGAATGGGAAGACAATTCTGAAACATTCAATATAGGTATTCATGGGGAACCTACGGTTAGCCTTAATTATGGATTGTCAAAAATAACCTTGAGGAACTCTAGTGATATATTCGCAGATCCAAAACTTTTGGAGTTTAAGATTGGCTATACACATGAAAGAAACGAAGCGGGGACTGAAGGAATCTTCAACTATAAATATAAATACCTTGCCTTAAGTTATATTTCCAGTGAATTATTTGACAATTCAAATGAAACAGAGATTAACACAAATTTATGGAGAGTTGGATTAATAAAATCCAACGGTTATGGTTATGCACTTGGGAAAACTTCCATAATACTTTATAACTCATCTGGAGTAATGTGGGCAAGGCCTGAAGTGCATCGTCCGAATATTTTGACTTTTGCGGCTGTTCCACCAAACAGACTTGATGATATTAATAACAGCACAAGGTTTGGAACCTCATCAGAAGGAGGAATAAGGTTTGAGGCAGGAAAAGTTATCACTCTCGAAGCTGGTTACGAAAGATCGATAATTTTTCCGCGCCACTTGTTTGCAAAGTGGATTGGCAGTACTATAATAGAGGATGTCACACAATCCTTTGTTAACAGGTTTGTTGATGAGATATTTGATTCATCTCCCAATGTTGCGCCGGTTGTAAATTTTGTTTTGAAGAATGCTGTATCTTATGGAATATACGAATTGAGACAGCACAAAATGAACTGGCCTTTTACTACGGAACCGGGAATTGGTTACGATCAGTTTAAATTTGGTGTTACTTTCGTTTTTTAAAATTTCTGTAGGGATGATCTAAAAGGTCATCTCTACAATTAAATAAATTTGATTTTAATGTTTATAATCTCTGCATCACTAGCAAGTTTAACGGGTGGCCCCCAGGTTCCTACTCCGGAAGAAACATAAAATTGTGTATCACCCTTTTTCAGGTAACCCCAGCTGACTTCGTAGATCATTTTTGTAATGAAATTAAGTGGAAACATCTGTCCATTATGTGTATGGCCTGAAAGCTGGAGATCAATTTTATTATTAACAGCTTCATTTAATCTTACAGGGGTGTGATCTAATAAGATCATAGGAAGGTTCCCAGATGCATTTGAAATTATCGCATCCAACCTTTTTCTTCTCTTGCCCGTAAAACTATTTCCACTTCCATCCTCTCTGCCTATTATATAGAAAGCATCTTTGATATTTAATATAGAATCTCTTAAAACTTTTACCCCGAGCTTTTCCATAAATTTTACGGAAGGCTCAACACCGTTAATAAACTCGTGATTACCAGTACAGGCAAATATTCCATATTTAGGATTTAATTTTCTGAAAGATTTACCAATTCCATTTCTTTTAAGTATTACAGCTTTGTCATCAACAATATCTCCCGGAAGTAAGATGATATCCGGACTTAATGAATTTGCTTTACCAACAATTTTAGTGAGAAAAGCTTCATCATTGATAGGGGAAAGGTGGAGATCTGAAAACATAATAACATTTAATTCTGTGAGCGTACTGTTTTTCTTTGGAAGAATTAAATCTAATGTTCTTATTTTAAAATTGGTCCTGTTAACAAATCCAGCAACAGTAATTGATAAAACCAGAATAGTAACTCCGACACCTAAATATATTTTTGTTAAATCGGTTGGTGCTCTTAATAAAATCGGTAAAAAAGATAAGAAATGATCAGCAAATCTTGTCAGGTCAATCAAAAATAAGATTAGCACAAAATAAAGAAGAAATGCAAACCAAAAAGAACCGATCCACAAAAGAGGGTCGTGGATAAATGCAGGGATTTTTTCTGCAAATATTTTTACAAAAATATAGGACAGAGAGAATATTAGAAAAATAATCACAAAAAGGGGTTTCAAAAAAGGGAAATAAGCCAATGTCTGCCATCCCCTGACAAAGACATAGGAATTAATTAAAGCGTAAACTGTGATGAAAATAATAAAAAAAAGACTCATTTTTATAAGCCTCTGGCTTAGTCAGTTATACTCATCCCAGCTTTTTATGCTGAGATCCCTTTCCTGATATCTTTCCATAGCTTTCACAAATCTTTTTGCAACCTGTACATTGGTTATCAGGTTAATGTTCATATCGATAGCTTTTCTTCTTATAAGATAATCATTATCCAGTTCAAATTTCTCTTCGCTTTTTGGGATATTAATTACGAGATCGATTTTACCGTTGTTAATATATGTAATTATATTTGGCTCTTTTTTAATAAGAGGCCAGTGCAAAACTATAGCCTTCATTCCATTCTTTCTCAGGAATTCGGCAGTCCCTTTTGTTGCATAAAATTTGTGTCCCATTGCATAGAGTTTCTTAGCATCCTCCAGAAATTCACCCTTATCTTTTGGTGTTCCTGTAGAAAGCATAACTCCTTTTTGTGGAATTTTATATCCAGTAGAAAGGAAACTCTTCAAAAATGATTCATTAAAATCATCACCAAGGCACGCAACTTCACCAGTTGATGCCATTTCCACACCAAGCACAGGGTCGGATCCTTTTAACCTTGTAAATGAAAACTGCGGCGCTTTAACACCTACATAATCAACATCGAATGACGATTTATCAATCTTTGGAACTTTTTCACCAAGCATTAATTTTGTGGCTATTTCAATAAAATTAATTTTTAATACTTTTGATACGAAGGGGAAACTTCTTGATGCCCTGAGATTGCATTCAATTACTTTTACCTCGTTGTCTTTCGCAATAAATTGAATATTGAATGGTCCTGTAATATCCAGCGCTTTTGCGATTTGCTTGGTTATCATCTTTACCCGTCTCATAGTTTCGAGGTAGGTTCTCTGTGGAGGAAGCACAATTGTTGCATCACCTGAATGAACGCCTGCATTTTCTACGTGTTCGGATATTGCATAACAGAACAAGTCACCTTTATCTGCAACTGCATCTACTTCTATTTCCCTTGCATCCGTTATGAATTTACTCATGACAACAGGATATTCTTTGCTTATTGCAGCTGCTTTTTGCAGAAATGTTTTCAACTCTTCATCGTTCAGTACAGTGCTCATTGCGGCACCACTAAGCACATAACTGGGACGTATCAAAACAGGGTACCCGACTTTATGAGCAAATTCTTTTGCTTTTGCATAGCTTGTAAGCTCCTTCCATTCGGGCTGATCTACATTAAGTGTGTCAAGAATTGAAGAAAACTTATGCCTGTTTTCAGCGCTGTCTATTTTTTCAGGAGAAGTTCCTAAGATATTAATTCCTTCATGATAGAGTTTAGTGGCCAGGTTGTTTGGCGTCTGCCCTCCCATAGAAATGATAACTCCCTCTGGATTTTCCTTATCATAAATGTCGAGCACTCTTTCGAAGGTAATCTGCTCAAAATATAATTTATCACAAATATCGTAATCAGTGCTGACGGTTTCCGGGTTGCAGTTGATCATTATTGTTTTGTAGTTTATTTTGTTTAATGTCATCACTGCATTTACGCAACACCAATCGAATTCTACAGATGAGCCTATTCTGTAAGCTCCGCTTCCGAGAACTATTATTTGATTTTTTTCACCTGTTGATATATCATCTTCTTCGCCATGGTAGGTCAGGTAAAGATAATTTGTTTGAGCGGGATATTCTGCCGCAAGTGTGTCGATCTGTTTTACAACCGGAGTTACTTTTAATGCTTTTCTTACGTTCCTGACCTCAAATTCGTTTGAATCTGTAAGTTGAGCAATCTGTAGATCAGAAAATCCACGTTCTTTGGCTTCACGCATTAATTCTTTGTTAATTTTATTAAGCTTCATTCCTTTTAGTTTCTTTTCTGTATCTATGATGTTTTTCATCTTATATAGAAACCAAGGAGTGATCTTGGAAAGTTCATGAATCTTTTTTATAGAGTATCCTTTCCATAAAGCCTGTGCTATGGCAAACATTCGTTTATCTGTAGGGTTTGCAATTTCTTCATCGAGGTTTTTAAATTTATGACCCTCTCCGCTAAATCCTTTGTAGCCGAGATCGAGCATCCTTATTGCTTTTTGCAAAACTTCTTCGAAACTTCGGCTGAGTGACATTATTTCGCCGACAGATTTCATCTCCGATCCTAATTGTGTACTGACCTGCTGGAATTTTTGAAGATCCCATCTTGGAAATTTTAAGGCAATATAATCGAGCGCGGGCTCAAAACATGCGGAGGTCTGCTGTGTGATATTATTTACTATTTCATTTAATGCATAACCAAGAGCAAGTTTTGAAGCGATGAATGCCAAAGGGTAACCGGTTGCTTTGGATGCCAACGCTGAACTTCTGCTGAGTCTTGCATTAACTTCAATTATTCTATAATCGCCGTTATCGGGATTCAGACAATACTGGATGTTACATTCACCAATCACTCCTAAATGTCTTATTAACTTTATTCCGTGAGAGCGGAGCATAAAATTTTCTTTCGCTGAAAGAGTTTGAACCGGGGCCACTACAATACTATCTCCGGTATGAATACCCATAGGATCGACATTTTCCATTGAACAGATTGTAATACAATTATCAAATCTGTCACGAACTATTTCATATTCTACTTCTTTCCAGCCATATAGAGATTCTTCAATTAATATCTGGCTTGTAAAGGAAAATGCTCTTCTTGCTTTTTCAGTAAGTTCTGCTTTGTTGTTTACAATACCCGACCCAAGGCCACCAAGTGCGTATGCGATTCTTACCATCACCGGGTAACCAATCTTGTCTGCTGCAGTTAATGCTTCTTTTACATTTTTTGCTGTTTTGCTTACAGCCACTTTTAATCCGCATTCCTTTACCCTGTTTGCAAATTCCAACCTGTCTTCTGTGGCCTGTATTGTTTCAACGGGAGTTCCCAAGACTTTTACGTTTTGCTTTTTCAGTATTTCCTTTTCATACAACTCTACTCCTACGTTAAGTGCAGTTTGTCCACCGAATTGAAGAAGAATACTGTCCGGAAACTCCCGCTCAATAATTTTTTCAACTATTTCGGATTTAAGTGGCAGAAAGTAAACTTTGTCTGCAAAGTTTTCCGAGGTTTGAATTGTGGCAATATTCGGGTTTATTAAAACTGTAGTTATGCCGTCTTCTTTAAGTGCTTTAATAGCCTGGCTTCCAGAATAATCAAATTCACCGGCCTGACCGATTTGTAAAGCCCCTGATCCTAGAATTAAAACTTTTTTTGGTTTTCCACGTTTTATCATGTTAATGCTCTTATAAACATATCGAAAATAAATTCGCTGTCATCCGGTCCCGGTGAAGCTTCCGGATGAAACTGTGAAGCGAAAAAAGGTTTCGAAATATGGATTACGCCTTCATTTGTTCCATCATTGTCATTCACAAACCATTCTCTCCAATCTTCCGGAAGAGTTTCTGCATCAACAGCAAACCCGTGATTCTGTGATGTGATATAGGTTCGCTTTGTACCAGTTTCATTGCAGGGCTGATTGTGACCTCGATGACCATACTTTAACTTATAAGTGTTTGCTCCAGCGGCGAGCGCCATAATCTGGCAACCAAGACAAACACCAAGCATAGGGATATTCTTACTCATTGCCCTTTTTACATTGGCAATTGTTTTTTTACACATTTTCGGATCGCCGGGACCATTCGAGACCAAAATTCCATTCACTTTTATTTTAGTGAAATCATAGTTGTAAGGGACTCTTATCACAGTAATATTTCTTTCAAGGAAAGCTCTGATAATATTGTTTTTTGTTCCACAATCAACAAGTATAATTTTTTTTTTGTTTCTTTTGTACTCAACCGGTTCTTTAACGCTCACTTCGCCGACAAGATCAATCTTATTTATATCTTGGAAATTTATTTTCTTTTTTTCATCGAAAATTATTTTACCCAGCATTGTACCTTTGTCTCGTAGTTTTCTGGTTAGCATCCTTGTGTCAATTCCGGTAATCCCGGGAACTTTTTGCTCGTACATCCAATCCGAAAGCGATCGTTTAACGTTCCAGTGCGAGTAATTTTCAGAATAATCAGTTACGATCAATGCGCGGCAATGAATAGCTTCAGATTCAAAGTTTTTATATAGTCCGTCTTCTCTTTCATCACCGGGGACACCGTAATTTCCTATCAGCGGGAAAGTGCAAACAAGAATTTGTCCACGGTAAGATGGGTCTGTCATTGTTTCCGGATAGCCAACCATGCCGGTATTAAATACAACTTCGCCGTTTGTATTTCCTGCAAAACCGAATGAAACACCTGCGAACTCTGATCCATCCTCAAGGATTAGTTTAGCTTTCAAAGGATTTCTTTTTTCTATTTTTTGCATACGGGATGTGGCCTAAATTTTTAGGCAAAAAAATAGCCCCGGAATAAGGGGCTATTAATTAAAAAATAATACTTCAAATTCTAAGTATAAAAAATGTCCATTTCTGCCGATCAATTAACTACCTTTTTAGTTTGTCAAATATATATGAATGAGTAATTAGATTCAATTTCATAACAACATTTTTTAAAAATAAAAAGTCCGTTAAAAACGGACTCTTCGATTAAAAATTTTAAAAAATAATAATTACTCATATCTTAAAGATCTTGCAGGATTTGCAATTGCAGCTTTGAATGTTAGTGAGCTTACTGTTATAAGCGCAATTATCAGAACAAGTACACCTGCAAACGGAAAAAGCAGCAAAGGGATATTTATTTTGTATGCAAATTCTTTTAGCCAATTGTTCATAAAGTAATAGGCAACTGGCCAGGCGATAATGTTAGCTACTAATACCCATTTTGAAAATTCTTTTGAAAGAAGGAATACAATTTCGTTTATGCTCGCACCCATTACTTTTCTTATTCCTATTTCTTTAGTTCTTCTCTCAGTAATAAATGCTACCAAACCAAATAATCCCATGCAGGCAATTATAATAGCAAGCACAGAAAAAGTAGTAAATATTTTTTCGGTTCTCTGCTCGGAGGCATAAAGCTTTGCAAATTCCTGATCTAAGAAATTATATTCGAAAGCCTGAGCACCTGCATGCTTGTGCCATTTATTGCTAATAAAATTCAATGCGCTTTTAATATTTTCTGACGAAACCCTAACGGCTGTATATCGGCCGAAAGCATTTTGGCTGGGTCTAAAGAGATGAATTGCAAGAGGGCTGATTCTTGAATGTAGGGATTCGAAATTGAAATTTTTTGTTACTCCAATAATTGTGTAAGTGACTGAATTACTGGCATTACTTCCAACTGCGATTAATTTTTTGCCTATTGGATTTTTTATCCCAAATATTTTTACAGTTTCCTCATTTACAACCAGTGCATTTAATGTATCGGATGGATGTTCTTTTGAATAATATCTTCCTTCCAGCATCGGGATTTGATAGGTATTAACGAAATTGTAATCTGCAGCCATTTGCATTACAAGCTGAGATCTGTCTCCGCTTTCACCTCCAGCTTTATAAGCAGAATTTCCAAACAATCCGCCCGGATATGTATTTGAATTACTTACGGAAATAATGGACGGATTACTTTCAAGCTCTTTCTTAAAGGCATTTATTTTTCTACCTATATCGTCAGTTTTTTTAACTAGTACAATTTGATCTTTATTAAACCCTAAGTTTTTATTTTGGATATAAGTTAACTGATCTTTAATAATAAATGTGCCAATAATAAGTATTATAGAAACTGTAAATTGTGATATTACAAGTGTACTCCTCAGCCAACTGCCTTTGCCACCTTTTAATGTATTTCCTTTTAGTACTGTAACGGGGTCAAAAGCTGAAAGGAAAAATGCAGGATAGCTGCCGGCAAGAAATCCTACAACAATTGCGAATAATATAAAGACCGGGATAAAAATAAGGTTATCGCTTAAGCCAAAGGTTATATTCTTTCCCGTAATTTCATTAAACAACGGGAGAAATAGTTCAGCTAAAAATGCAGCAAGTATTACAGCAATAGCACTCATTAAAATGGATTCGAAAATGAACTGGACGACTAACAGGGATTTGTTTGAACCAAGAGTTTTTCTTATTCCTACTTCTTTTGCACGCATAGCCGAGCGTGCTGTAGAAAGATTCATAAAATTAATGCAGGCTATTAATAAAATTCCTAGCGCAATTATCGAAAAGATGTAAACATACTGGATATTACTGTTCGGCTCAATTTCGAAGTCAAGATGTGAATGAAGATGTATATCAGTTAATGGTTTTAAAGTGTAATTATAAAGTGCCCCGTTCTTTTTGAGTTGCTCGAAAGAAACACCAAGAGCAGCCTTTACTTGAGGCGCAACATTTCTGGCAACAACTTCATCTACTTTATCTTTAATCATGTCATAAGTAAAGCCCTTTTTCAAAAGAAGATATGTGTACTCGTTATTACTTAACCATAGCTGGTTTTGTATAATATTCTGGTTAGATGTCATCGAGGCAAAAAAATCGAAATGGAAATGAGAATTTTTAGGAACATCCTTTATTACGCCTGTTATAAGAAAATCTGTCCTGTTATCCAAGTTCAGGAACTTACCCATAGGGTCTTCGTTTCCAAAATATCTTTTTGCAGTCGTTTCTGTAATAACTATAGAATTGGGTTTGACCAATGCAGTACGTGGATTGCCTTCAATAAAAGGAAGCGTGAACACTTCAAAAAATGTTGAATCTGCGAGACAGAACTTTTCTTCACTAAACACTTTGTCTTTATAACGCATAACAGGAACACCATATTTGTGTATTCTTGTAAAATTTTCAACTTCGGGGAGTTCTCTTTTCAAAGTGGGTCCTACCGGTACACAAGAGACAGCCATGTTAAAATCAGAATCGTTGATTCTTCCGTGCAATTCCACACGGTAGATTCTGTCTGCTTTATCATTGTATTTATCATAGCTCAGCTCGTCTCTTATAAAAAGAAGAATGAGAAAACAACAGGCAAGCCCTACAGTTAATCCAATGATATTTATTATTGAAAATCCCCTGTGTTTGAATAAATTTCGAAAGGCAATTCGCAGGTAATTTCTAATCATAAATTCTTCCTCGTATTTAGGTTTTTATCAAGACTAATAATAACTTAGGATGGTTACAAGATTGTTTAAAGAAACGATTAATACAGCTTCTTTTTATGGTTCGGCGATTTTTAGTGATGGATGGATATAAATGCTAGTAAGTGGAATACTTTTTTCCGGTTTGCCCATTCTCACTAAGATTGATTAAATTTAATACCGCAATAATATTAAGAGATAAGTATGTGTTTATTACTAATAGCTAACAAAATCCATCCTGATTATAAATTGATAATAGCTGCTAATCGTGACGAATTTTATGCAAGACCAGCGTTGCCGGCAGATTTCTGGGCAGATTATCCTGATCTGCTTGCTGGAATGGATCTTGAAGCTGGCGGTACCTGGCTAGGGATTACAAAAAGTGGAAGATTTTCTGCAATCACCAACTTCAGGGATTTTCACAACCCTATTAAGGAGAATGCGCCGTCGAGAGGAAAATTAACAACTGATTTTCTGCTAAGTAATCAGGATTCATCAACATACACGCAAAGTTTGCAGGAAGGTTCTGCCATTTACAATGGGTTTAATCTGGTTTACGGAGTAAAAGATGAACTCTGTTATTTTTCAAACCAGACAAATCTTGAAGTAAAATTAGAAAAGGGAATTTATGGTTTAAGTAATGCTTTACTTGACACGCCCTGGTATAAAGTGAAAAAAAGCAAAAAAAGATTTGCGGAAATTTTAAAAAGTGAGGAAAATTTCATAGAAGGTATTTTCAATTTAATGAATGATAAAGAAACGGCTGATGATAAATCTCTTCCGGATACGGGAATAGGGAAAGAAAGGGAAAAAGCATTGTCATCAATTTTTATTAAAACAGAAAAATATGGAACGCGCTGCACAACAGTATTATCGATTGATAAAAATGATAAAATAAATTTTATAGAAATGACATATCATCCTGATAGAGATAATTACTCCGGCGTTAAATATGATTTTGTAATTAATGGATAAACAGTTAAAACACTTTTGGGGGAAACCTAAATGGAACATGTAGTAAAGCACGATAAAAACAACCAGCAATTTATTACTACAATTGAGGGCAGGGATGTTTATTTACGTTATTCAATGTTAGATAGTGATAGAATTTCCTTCGATTTTACGTACACGCCACCTGATTTAAGAGGGAATGGTCTTGCAGCCATAGTCGTAAGGGAAGGCTTTAAATATGCCGAAGAAAATAATCTGAAAGTAATTCCTTCTTGTCCTTATATTTATACCTTCCTGAAAAGATATCCGAAATTCAATGAATTTCTTGCTTAATTCACAAAATCCATTAAGTATTTATAAAATATTGTTTTGCTAGTAATAATTTCATTCAATCTTATCTACCTTTTATTTTGATAACATTCTCTTAATTTGCATTATTTATCATAAATTATTAATCTGGAATCTCATTCGCGACGAATTAATAATAGAATCATAAGGTAGGTAGCTATGATGAAAGGAACAAATGGAATATTAATATCTGAAAAAGAAAAAGCCGCACAAAGTGATAGGAAAAAACTTATTGAAAAATACATTGCCGTCCGCGGGTTTACACTTGAGTTATGTAAGCCTCTAGTTACAGAAGATTATGTGGTTCAGTCAATGCCGGATGTCAGTCCGACAAAATGGCACCTTGCGCACGTAACCTGGTTCTTCGAAACTTTTGTGCTAAAAGAAGGGAAGAAAGATTACAAAGAGCTAAACCCAATGTATAATTTTATTTTCAATTCCTATTATGTACAAGTTGGACCAAGACATACACGTGCACACCGTGGTTTTTTAACACGCCCAACAGTGAAAGATGTTTATGAGTTCAGAGAATATGTCGATAACGAGATGATAAATTTTCTAAATGAATGCAGCGAAGAGGAGTTAAAAAAATTCTCACCTGTAATTGAAATTGGATTAAATCACGAGCAGCAACATCAGGAATTATTGCTTACTGATATTAAACACATTTTTTCAGTTAACCCGCTTCACCCGGTTTATTCAGAAAAAGAATTTCCCGTTGTAAATAAAATACCTGGATTGAAGTGGATAAAGTTCAGTAAGGGACTTTACGAAATCGGGCACGGAGGAGATAGTTTCTGCTATGATAATGAGACTCCTAAACACAGAGAATTTTTAGAAAGCTTTGAATTAGGCTCAAGACTGGTAACGAATGGAGAATATTTAAAATTTATGGAAGACGGTGGGTACAAGAACACTTCTTTGTGGCTATCAGATGGCTGGGCAACTGTCGAGAGAGAACACTGGAAAGCTCCGATGTACTGGGAAAAGAAAGACAACGAGTGGTGGAATTTTAAATTAACAGGCTTTCAAAAAATAAATTTAAGCGAACCGGTTTGTCACATCAGCTATTATGAAGCTGATGCATATGCACGCTGGGCAGGATACAGGTTGCCGACTGAAGCCGAATGGGAAATAGCAGCTTCCAAACTTCCGTTAAATGGAAATTTTGTTGAAAAAAGAAATTTCCATCCCGTTGCATTGAAAGATGATTCGGATGGGTTGCAGCAAATGTACGGCGATGTATGGGAATGGACGCAGAGCGCTTATTTGGCTTATCCCGGTTATAAAATTTTGCCGGGGGCGCTTGGGGAATACAATGGAAAATTTATGTCAAACCAGATGGTACTTCGCGGTGGAAGCTGTGCAACTTCTGTTACACACATAAGAAAAACCTATAGGAATTTTTTCTACCCAAACTCAAGATGGCAGTTTATGGGGATAAGATTAGCAAAAGATGTTTAACTTTTAATAATCAAAGTATGAAAGTAACTACTGAAGAAATTACCCAGGAAGATATACTTACCGAGGTGATTGAAGGATTAAATAAATTCCCAAAACAATTGCCGAGCAAACTTTTCTACGACGAAAAAGGTTCAAAGCTTTTCGATGAAATTTGCGAGCTGGATGAGTATTATCCTACCCGCACAGAACTTAAAATAATGGAAGATAATATCGAAGAGATGAGTGCACTGCTTGGGGAAGGCACATTGCTGATCGAACTTGGAAGTGGAAGTAGTATAAAAATCAGACTACTGTTGAATAATATTCCCGGTCTTGCCGGTTACGTTCCTGTAGATATTTCGGAGCAGCACTTGATAAATTCAGCTGAGACTTTGAAAGAAGAATATCCTCACATCGATATCTATCCGTTAGTAGCAGATTATACTAAAATGTTTGAGATACCGGAAATCAGAAATCCTTACGATCACAAAGCTGTTTATTTTCCCGGCTCGACAATAGGAAATTTTACCAAAGCTGAAGCAAAAGGATTTTTAGGAAGAATTGCTCAAATTGCAGGAAGTAATGGCGGACTTGTAATTGGTGTTGATCTCAAAAAAGATATTGAAACGCTTGAGGCTGCATACAATGATAAAAAAGGAGTTACTGCAGAATTCAATCTGAACATTTTATCTCACATCAATTATGAATTAGATGCGAAGTTTGATTTGAATAAGTTTGACCATTACGCATATTTTAATGATGAATTTGGCAGAATTGAAATGCATCTTATCAGCAAAACCGAACAAAGTGTGAGGCTTAATGGCTCTGCAATTCGTTTTGAACAAGGGGAGCACATCATTACAGAATATTCTAACAAATATACACTACAGGAATTTGCAGAACTTGCTGCGGATTATTTTACTGTTAATAAAGTCTGGACAGATGAAAATAATTTATTTAGCATTCAGTATTTAAGAGTGAGATAATTCTGATATGTATTAACCATCTAATTTTCCTCAGCAATTTAGTATTTAAAGCAGTAATCCCGTATCTTTTATTTATCACATCTTATTTATTTCATATTAAAGGGAGTATTGAATTGTTTAATGGAACTCTTATAAATAGTAATAATCACTGGGGACTTTGGGCCGTTCTTTTTGTAATTGCTGCATTCAGTTTATGGGCAGAAAAAACAAAAATTGGTTCAAAAATTTCTGCAGTTGTTATTGCAATTGCTTCAGCCTTTATTCTGTCTAACCTCTCAATTATTCCAATTAATGCTCCTGCATATGATATGGTCTGGTCGTACCTTGTTCCGTTGGCAATTCCTTTATTATTATTTAAAGCAAATCTTAGAAAAATTATGAAAGAAGCCGGACCAACATTAATTGCATTTTTCTTTGGCGCAATCGGAACAATCATTGGAACATTTGTAGCCTTTGAAATCTTTTCCCTCGGTCCCGAAGGCTGGAAACTGGCCGGAATATTCTGCTCAACCTACGTAGGTGGGTCGATGAATTACGTAGCAACGGCTGCTGCATTAAAATTAAATGCAGGCGATCTACTTACAGCTGGAGTAGCTGCTGATAATCTGGTAATGGCTGCGTACTTTGTTATACTCTTTGCATTGCCGTCGATTGTTATTCTTAAAAAATTGTATCCTACAGAGCATGATGATAGGGCAAATAACATTGTGGAAGATGTGGAAATAGAAGAAGCAAAGAAACCCGATCTTTTCAATATGGCAAAAGGTCTTGCAGTCGGATTCGCAATTTGTGCCGTTGGATTTGGCCTTTCTGATCTTATCAATATCCAGGGAAGCGGAATTTTAATTATTACTGCTATAGTAGTTTTGGCTGCTACAACATTTCCCAAACAAATCGGGACAATCGAAGGGGCCGATCAGATAGGGGCATTGTTGATGCAGGTATTTTTCGTAGTAATAGGTGCAAGTGCAAATATTTCTGTAGTTCTTCGTGTCGGGCCGATTTTGTTTTTCTTTGCTGCTGTAATTTTATTAATTCATTTGATATTTATACTTGCTGCGGGAAAGCTCTTTAAACTTGACCTTGCCGAAATTGTTATTGCTTCAAATGCTAATATGGGTGGACCGACTACTGCGGCCGCTATGGCAGTTGCAAGAAAATGGAAAGACCTTGTAATACCTGCTGTTCTTTGCGGAACCCTGGGTTATGCGATTGCAACTTTTATTGGCGTTGGGATTGGCAATTTGTTGAAATAATTATTTAAAGATCCGTTGCGAACAGTTTTATTTCAAAATCGTCTTTCGGCATTTTTACCATGCGTTCAAATTTAAACCCCAGTTTTTCCAGAACTCGGATTGAAGCAGCATTGCCGGGGTTTACAATTCCAAGGACTCGCTTCAGTCCACAGTTTTCCTTGGCGTATTTTAGGACTGCCGAAGCAGATTCAAAAGCAAAACCTTTCATCCAGTATTTTGGTAGAAAAGCAAAACCGATGTCAGTGTCCGGCAAATTATCTCTTTTTAATAAACCACACATGCCAATTGGTTCAGAGCTATCTTTTAGCACAACCATAAACAACCCGAAGCCATTTTTATCGTAGCTTTCGAGTGGTCCATTTAAGAGATATTTCCGTGCATCTTCTTCAGTCCTGACTTTTCTGTCACCTATGTTTTGAATAAAAGAAGGTTCATTCAATAATTCAATGATAAACGCTGTATCATCTGTTGTAAGATGACGAAGGACAAGACGGTCTGTTTCAAGGATTTTCAAATAATAATCTATTTTGATAATTAAATTTTAATACAGGACTAACTCAAATCCTGCAAAATTGCTTTTAGTTTTTTAATATTATCCTGCCAGTCTTTCTGTTTTGTTTTTTCCTTTTCAACTACCTCAGATGCTGCATTTTGCAGAAATTTCTCATTCAATAATTTTTTATTTATTCCTATAAGTGAGTTTTCAAACCTAGTAATTTCCTTTTGTAGCCTTTCTCTCTCTTTATCAAGATCAATAAGCCCTTCAAGTAGAATATAAATTTCACAGTCGGTTAAAACTGCCGAGGTGCTGGCTTTTGGTTTTGTGAGATTCTTATCAACTGTTAGATTTTCAACCTTTGCCAGTTTTTTAATATAATCAACCTGGTGTGGTGCAACTTCAGATGATTTTATAAAGGCGTTCACCATTTTAGATGGTGGAATGTTCATCTCACCACGAATATTTCGGATAGCTGTGATAATATTCTGAACGAATTCCATCTCTTTTTCTGCTTTTTCATTAATTAATTTTCGATCTGCAATGGGATATTCTGCAGTCGAAATACTTTCATTGTCTTCTCTCTCTTCGATTAAATGCCAGAGTTCTTCTGTTATAAAAGGCATAAAAGGATGAACAATTTTCAATAATTTATCGAATATATAAAGAGCTCTTGTAAGTACTGCCGATTTAATCTCATCATTATCCGAGTAAAGTCTGTTTTTAGAAAGTTCTATATACCAGTCGCAGAAATCATTCCATACAAATGAATAAATAAATTTAGTCGCGTTATTAATTTCGAATTTCTCCATTGCATCATTTAATTCTATTAGAGTATGATGCAATCTTGATTTTATCCATTCGTCAGAAAAATCAAGATGTTTATCAATCAGGTTTTTATTGACCGGAATATTTTGAGCGTTCATCAACAGGAACCTACCGGCGTTCCATATTTTATTAGCAAAGTTTCTTCCCAATTCACATTTATCAGTACTGAAAAGAACATCCTGTCCAAGAGGTGCAAGATAAATGACGGTGAACCGAAGCGCATCAGCGCCGTACTCTTTAATAACGTCGAGAGGATCGGGAGAGTTGCCGAGCGACTTGCTCATTTTTCTTCCCTGGATATCACGAATGATGCTGGTGAAATAAACATTACTGAAAGGAATGTCATTTTTGAAATGAAGTCCTGCCATTATCATTCGAGCAACCCAGAAGAAAATTATGTCCGGGGCTGTAATTAAAGTATTGGTTGGGTAATAATATTTCTGCTCTTTTTCTGTTTTAAAAACATCATAAGCCCACAACCAGCTTGAAGCCCAGGTATCGAGAACGTCCTCATCCTGTTTTAAATTTGTCGAACCGCAATGTGGACATTTCTCGGGCGGTTCAACCGAAACTATTGGCTCTTTGCATTCTAATTTGCAATGATCACCTCCCCCACAATACCAAACCGGGATTCTGTGTCCCCACCAAAGCTGACGGGAGATGCACCAGTCTTTTATGTTGCTCATCCAGTGATTGTAGGTTTTCGTCCAATGTTCAGGGTAAAATTTTATTTTTTCTTTTTGAACCACTTCGAGAGCAGGTGAAGCAAGTTCATCCATTTTCATAAACCATTGTTCAGATAAATACGGCTCAATCGGAACACCACCTCGTTCAGAATAACCAACATTGTTTTGATAGTCTTCAATTTTTTCGAGAAGGCCATACTCTTCAAATCTTGCTACAACTTTTTTGCGCGCTTCAAACCTGTCGAGGCCGCGAAACTCTTCAGGTACATTGTGATTGAGAGAAGCATCGTCATTAAAAATATTAATTACCTCAAGCTTGTGTCTTTCTCCCATTGCATAATCATTTATATCGTGTGCAGGAGTCACTTTAACTGCACCTGTCCCGAATTCCATATCGACATAGTCATCTGCAAAGATCGGAATTTCTCTTTCGGCAATCGGTAATAAAACTTTTTTGCCAATTAATTTTTTATATCGTTTATCTTTGGGATTTACTGCAACACCGGTATCACCCAGCATCGTCTCAGGGCGGGTAGTTGCAACCTTGATGTGTATATCTTCACCGACAACAGGATATTTTAAATACCATATTTTCCCATTTACGGTTCTGTAAATTACTTCTTCGTCAGAGATAGCAGATTTAGAGGCGGGATCCCAGTTTACCATTCTGTAACCGCGATAAATTTTTCCTTCTTTATATAACTCTACAAAAGTTTCAATTACATTTTTGTAATAGTCCTCATCCATCGTAAAGCGTTCACGATCCCAATCGCAGCTTACCCCTAGTTTTTTTAGTTGTTGAATAATTATTCCGCCGTATTTTTCTGTCCATTCCCAGCAGTGCTTTAAAAATTCTTTGCGTCCAATTTTATCTTTTTCAATACCTTTTTCTTTAAGAAAAGCAACGACCTTTGCTTCTGTAGCAATAGACGCATGATCAGTTCCCGGAACCCAGCAAGCATTGTAACCCTGCATCCTTTTTGTTCTGATAATTATATCCTGAAGTGTGTTGTTCAGAATGTGCCCCATAGTAAGCATTCCTGTTACGTTGGGGGGGGGGATTACGATTGTGTATGGCTTTTTATTTTCATCAACTTCAGAGTGAAATATTTTCTGATCGAGCCAGAACTCGTACCATTTATCTTCAGTCGCTAAAGGATCGTATGCTTTAGGTATTTCGTTTTTTCTTTCGGGCATCTTTGGAATTTAAAATTTTCACCAGATAATAAATTGTAAATATAATGAAAATCTTTAAGGGATTTGAGGTGAAATATTAAAAATAAAACGTGAAAGTACTGTCTTATAAGTTCATTAAATTCACTATTTATATTTCATTTAATAAAGTACTGATAATTGGGAATTTTAATTTGTATTCCATGATTAGGGCCTTTCAGGTCGCTCCATTGATCGCCGAGTGTGCCCTCAATTTTATAACCGCGCGCGATTAATTGAGCCCTCATTTCAGGCTTGTATATTGCAGCATTAGTTTCGTAGCGGGCTTTATCTTTTACAATTAATGTGTCAAATTTCGTGAATCCAACCTCTTTCAGGTTTTTCATTGTTGCACCGTACTGAAAATCTTTTCTTCCCGTAATAAAAATGATCTTAAATCCGCGATCGATTAAGTAATTGTAGAAATCCAAAATACCCGGCACAGCTTTTGCGTTTGCGCTGTCAATCCAGGTGTCATAATCTTTCGCTATATAACCAAAATCCCACTCCTTATTAAACTTGTAATCTGAAAGAGCAGTAGCATCGACATCAAAAATCACCACTGAATTTTTTGCAGGTGTTATTTTATCAAATTCTTTTTTCGCTTTTTCGATTGCTTCAGTTACGTCTTTATCAAAGCGACCGCTCTCATGGTAATTGATAATGGCATCTTTAACAAATGTAAGATTTACAAGATAATTTTGCTCTGATGAACAAGCTGAGAAGCTGATAGCAAATAGTATAAGTGAAAATATTGTTAAATATTTATTCTTTTGTGAGTCCATAAGAATACCTCAATTAGTGATCCGCGAAAAAACGGACTTTAATTAAAGCAAATTATGAGGCTAAATGCAAATTTATTGTTAGAAATATACTTGCAACTGCATGTAGAATGAATTTTGATAATACCAGTATTCTGTAAATTGCTTTCCGTAAGTTACCAGACTACCAAAAGTGAGAGTTGAATTACCAGACATAGAATAATTAATAGTAGAATTTACAAACCCGCTTCCATCATTTAGATTAATATTGTTGGAAAGTGTACCTGTAATCAGTGGTGTGAATTGATAACTGGTGCTAATAAATAAATAATTTTTATTAAGGTTTATTATATTTCCTTTTGCTAACTGTACCAGATTATATGAATATTTATCTGTGATTCCTTCACCGTTGTATTGGTATTCTATTAAAGCATACAACTTTTGCGTAAACTGATTATCAATCCCAAAGACAAGTTTCGTATAATTATTACTTAAATCATTTTTATCCATAGAAATGATTCCTTCTCCCCGTATTCCTGCAACAAACAGGTTGCCTGCAAAGTCAAAGCCGGCTACGTATCGTCTATCGAAATAACCTCCGATCACTGCTAGATCATAAGTATCATAATTTGTTCTGAACCTGAAAGCTGCATTATTCTTTTTGAATTTATCCTGTGGGTTATAAACTATATTCAGATCTGTGAAATTGCCAAGATAATATGTCATTGAAAAAGCGTCTGCACCATCTTTTTCTATTTTACTGAAATCTGCAGGGTTTATGGGATTGAAAAGATCAGTCGGATTCCAGATCCTGCCGGTTCCCCAGCTAATGCGTTGCCTCCCAACAATTATATTTCCCCAATCAAATCCTTGCCTGAAATAGAGTCTGTCAATATAATGGCTTAATTTGTATTTATTTCCTGATGCAATATCCCATTTTATATTAATTAATTGCTGGTTTTCTATAGTCTGGTTTAGCTCACTATTATTTATATCCTTTGCCAGTAGCGCATCTATTTCGTATTCAATATTAATTCTTGCATTCGACCATAAAAAGATCTGAGGTTTAAGCCTTAATCTTGTAAGATTTAGTAATTGATTTTTCCTCGGAAAAAAGACGGGTGTTTTGTCTGAGCTGAAAGTGTATGCCGGCATGTCAACTGCATAACCAGAAAAGGTAAATTCATATTGAGCAAAGGTTGTTGAAAACAGTGTAACAAAAGAGAACAGAAATAAAAACTTGCACATAAACTTTAACATAATAACACTAAGATTTATCTATTCGACCATCTTTCAGAATTAATAATCTTTTCGCCCGATCCATAACTTGTTTATCGTGAGATGAGAAAATAAAAGTTATGTTTTTTTCTTTATTCATCTGTTCCATCAGATCTAAAAGATGCCCGGCTGTAACTGAGTCTAGGTTTGCGGTTGGTTCATCAGCAAGAACGACCGTAGGATTATTAATAATAGCTCTCGCAACCGCAACTCTTTGCTGCTGCCCGCCGCTCATTTCATTCGGTCTTTTATGTGCCAGGTCTTTTATGCCCAGCTCATCCATAAGAGTAAGTGCTTTGTTTTCCCTTTCCTTTTCCGGAATTCCAAGCAGCATCATGCTGAATTCGATATTTTCAAGAGCTGACAAAACTGGAATTAAATTATAAGCCTGAAAAATGAATCCTAATTTGTGCAACCTTATAGACGAAAGCTGATTTTTATCTTTTTGTGTCAAATCTTCATTTTCAAAAAACACTTTACCGTTTGTAGGTTTATCGAGCGCACCCAATAAATTTAAAAGTGTTGTTTTTCCTGAGCCGGATGGACCGGCAATTACCAGAAATTCGCCTTTTTCAATTTTCAGATCAATTCCTTTAATCGCGTGTACAGGTACGCCATTGTCCTGATAGGTTTTTTCCAGTTTTTCAGTTTTTAAAATATCCATTTTAAATTCCATTTAAATATTTATACATAATAAATCGCATAAATTGGTTCTAATTTAATTGCTTTATAGGCCGGGTAAAGGGCCCCGATTATTGCAACGAATGGCATAAATAACGATGACAAAATTATATTGCCAACCGAAAGAATCGGGTAAATTACCGTTCCTATTCCGAATGCTTCAAGCCCTGTTGAGAAAAAACTCAGATCAATCCCGGTGTGAGTAAGAGGAATTTCAAGCAACAAGCCGATTATTAATCCGGCTATTGTCCCGACAATTCCGATTATAAATGCTTCGGTTACTATCATTGAATAAATTCTGGAATTCTTCATTCCAATGGACATCAGTACGCCAAATTCTTTTATCCTTTCGAATACAGACATCAACATTGAATTGATAATTCCAAAGATTAATGCCAAACCGATAATTACATTTAGTATCCACATTGTTTCTTTATAAAGCTCAATTTGATAGATCAACATTGGTAATAGATCTTTGTAACTTAAAACTTCATATTTATTACCAAGTTTTGTTTCCAGTTTTTTTTGTACCTGGCCAACATTATCATAGTCTTTGGTAATTATGGCATATTCGTAATATTTGTTCCCTATGTTCAGCATACTTTGTTCCGTTGCGTCCGGAATATAAATTGCTGTTTTATCAAATTCTGAGCTAGCTGTTCTGAATATTCCAACAATTCTGAAAACCTCTGAACCAATGTCTCCTTTAAGTGTATTTGCCATTGCAACAACTTTATCACCCACTTCAACTTCAAGTTTTTCAGCGAGCTTTTTGCCAATAATAATATCACGTTTATTATTAGTTAAATAGCTTCCTTCAATCATTGAGTTTTTAATTATTGAAACATTTGCTTCCTGATTAGGATCAATTCCATAAATCATAACACCAGAGGAATTATTTGCACTGCTCAAAATCCCGGTTACAAATACTCTTCTGCTGTAAGCTTTTATTGAAGGGTCATTTTTTAAGACTTGGTCTACCTTTTTATAATTTGGAATATAATTTTTTACAACCTTATTATTGTTAAACCCTTTTTTGTGAATCTGTATATGAGAAATATTCAGATTGATCTGATTGAAAAGCATTTGCCCTATCATTCCATTTGAAAGCCCGTCACTTATTATAATTGCAACAAGACCAACAATGACAGAAGTAAGAACAATCAAAGATCTTCTCCTATTCCTCCAGATATTTCGCCACGCCAATTTTAACAACATGATATGTTCCCGATTTTAAGATTCATTTTAAGTCTGTCTTATTCCTTTCAATGGTTCGAGTTTGTAAACTTTGTATGCAGGATAAAGACAGGAAAGAATCGAAATACCAATTATTGAAAGAGATACATATATAAAGATTGAGACCTGCAGCGACGATCTTAATTCAGGTAGAAAATGATAAAGTTCATAAAGTTGTTTCAACTCGCCGCCGAAAACTATGGGATGTAATATCAAATAGTAGTTAACAAAATATCCCATCAGGTTTCCGAATATCAATCCTATTATTGCTATAAACATTGTTTCTATATAAACAAGATAGGTTAGCTTTTTCTGTGGCATACCAATCGACAAAATAACTCCGAACTCTCTGAATCTTTCAGTAACTGACATTAAGACTGTATTCAAAATCCCAAACGCAACAATTACTATCAGTATTCCGAGGAAAAGTATTCCACTTACATTGTCAAGTTGAATTGCTTGCTGAAGTTCCGGATTTACCTTATTCCAGGGAAGTACAACCAGGTTTTTATCAGAAATTTTTTCTGCAAGATTATTCTCGATTTCTTTTAAATTATTAAGATCGTCCGCTTTAACGGCAATTACATTAACCTTATTTCTCATTGCAAGCAGGTACTGTGCAGATTTCAATCCCATAAAAACAACAGTAGATTCAAGTTCCTGCACACCTAATCTAACAGTCCCGACAATTTTATATTTCTGATTTCCAAGCGATCCATCATAACCTTGTGCTAACAGGACAATCTCGTCACCAATTTTTGCATTGAGATTTTCCAGTAATTGAGAGCCCACTACTATTTCGTTTGAAGAATCTGAATTAAAAAATCTACCTTTATCAACATTTTCTACAAAAGTTGTTACATTTTTTTCTTTATCTGGTTCTATTCCAAATATTGCTACACCACGTGAGTTATCTTTAAAGCTAATTAAGCCATCAGCATAAATCCTCGAAGAGTAGTTTTGAATTCCTTTTGTGTTTTTCAGTGCTGAGGTAAGATCCTTATTTTCTTTGAAACAAAGGGAAAGTTTTGGCGTATCATTATACCCTTTCGACTGTACTTGCATATATCCGGAAAAAAGTTCAACTGCAGTTTTTATGTTGAGTGCGTAAGTTCCCAACTGGATTCCTCTCATTCCGATGGCCATAAATACTGCAAATATTACAGCAGCAAGTGTTAAAATTGATCTTCTTTTATTTCGCCAGATATTTCGCCAGGCGAGTTTTATCAGAAGCTTCACTTTTAATTTCCTCTCTCAAGTTCCTGGAATGAAAAAATTCTGTCAGGAATATTTATATTATATTCGATATCATTCACAATAATTGTAGTTGAGTGTCCTTCCTTTTTATTGTTGTGCATAACCCATTTTGAGGGGATTACTCTTCCGTGAAAATTTTTTATATCAGAATAAACAAGATAACGAACCATATTTCCTCTTTCGTCAAAGTATTGCACGACTGATGGAAGATAATTCTTCTTTATTACCCAGTAGTAAATTTTTCCCCAAACTACTGGTGCGTCGGGCTTTGGAATTAGCTGTACCTTCCAGGTGTCCTGTCCGTTTATTTTTTCTTCGGCTATTATTTTTTGATCGTAATCCTTAGTTAAATTAGATTCCCTCACAAGGTCGTCATTTGTAAAATCAGAACCATTCCACGATTGAAGCATCATTGATGGGGGAATTTTAATTGTCGTCTCGGTATTTTTTAGATATTCCCACATTTCGTTTCCTATTTTCAGAGTTTTATTACCTTTTTCTTTTATCGGACCTTTTGTAACAATTAATGCCTTTTCGTTTCCAATCCACCAGCTTTCCATTTCCAGATCTCTCGTATAGTCCGGTGTTTTTATGATCATTTCGATTTCAGCATGTGAGGTTTTGCCTTTAATGGCATCTTCCGCTTTTTTTATTATTTCTTCAGCCGTTTGCGCAAATAACAGTTGGTTCACTGATAAAACGACACTTAATAAAATCAGCTTTTTCATATTTACCCTGTTTATATATTGACTAAACGTTCAGTCAAAAATAAAACGATTTTGTTTCTTTGTCAAGTCCTTGGACAATAAAAAAGAATAACTTGAATTAAATAAGCAGAAAAGATATTTTATGACTGAACATTTATTCAACTAAAAAAATGCCCCGTACAAAAGAACAAAACGAGGAAATGAGAAGTAAAACCCGCAGGCTTATCCTGGACAACTCGCTCAAATTATTTGCAAATAAAGGGTTCCACGGAACTTCTATCAGTGATATTGCAAATGCGGCTGGAATATCAAAAGGACTAACATATAATTATTTTGAAGGCAAAGGAAAAATTTTAGAGGCAATTTTTAAAGAAGCACTTGAAACAGGTAATTTATTAGAGAAACAGCTCAAAAATATTAGTGATCCGTATGAAAAAATTACTTTTATTATTGAAGCAATGTTTGATTATATGAAAAACCAGGAAGAATACTGGCGTTTGTATTTTACTATGTCTCTCCAGCCCGAAATTTTTGAAAAGTCACGGCCTCTTAACATTAAATTCGAAGACTTATATCTGAAAATAATTGAGAAAATATTTAAGGAAATAGGAGTTAAGGAACCGATGTCGGAAGCACGCTTATTTTTTGCAGGACTTGATGGATTAGGCTTACAGTATTTCTTTTATCGTGATAAATTTCCTTTCGAAAAAATGAAAAAGTACTATTTGAAGAAGTACAGCAAGAGTGAATTTGAAGAGTGATCTTTTAATTTTCTTAAAAAATGGATTATTGCTCAAATTTTATAGATTTTAAAGAACGGTTTTTTAGAAAAAATGGAGAATGTCAGTGTTATGGCAATTATCAGACCTTTTAAAGCATTAAGACCATCAAAAGAAAATACACACCTGGTTTCTAGCGTACCTTATGATGTCGTAAATCGTGAAGAAGCAAAAGAGTTGGCGGGCCAAAATAGCTTAAGTTTTTTACGTGTGACAAGATCTGAAATCGACTTAAACGATAATGTAAATCCATATTCAAATGAAGTTTATCAGAAAGCGAAAAACAATCTAGATATTTTAAAGAAAGAAGCGCCACTAGTCATTGATGAAAAAGATAGATTTTATTTGTACAGACTGGAAATGGCTGGAATAGCACAGGTTGGTATTGGGGCCACATTTTCAGTAGATGATTATGACAATAATATAATTCTGAAACACGAGAAAACAAGGAAGGAAAAAGAAGACGACAGAACAAATCATATTGTAAATACAGGAGCTCAGACAGGAGTAGTTTTTCTGACTTATCGTGGAGTGAAGACGGTCAATGATATTGTTGATAAAACCATGAAAGAAGAAAAACCTGTTTATGATTTTACATCTTCCGATGGAATAAAACATACTGTTTGGATTGTTCCGGAGAATTATAATAATTTAATTGTAGATGAGATCGCCAAAGTTAAAAATCTTTATATAGCTGACGGTCATCATCGTGCTGCAAGTGCGGCAAGAGCAAGGGCCGAAAAGAAAAAGAAAAATTCTTCTCACACAGGCAAGGAGGAATATAATTTTTTCATTGCAGTTTTATTTCCGGCTGAACAGTTAAGAATCCTTCCATATAATAGAGTAGTAAAAGATCTTAATGGAAAAAGCAAAGAGGATTTTTTAAGCGAAGTATCAGAAAAATTCACAATTGAAAAAACTAGCAGGAAAGAACCTTCTGCAAAAAGAAATTATGGAATGTATCTTGACGGAGATTGGTACTCGCTTACTCCAAAAGACAGTATAGGTGCAAGCTTGTCATTATCAAAATCGGTAGGTGAAACACTTGATGTAAGTATACTTCAGGATTTTTTATTGAATCCTACGCTGGGTATTGATGATCCGAGAACTAACAAAAGAGTCGATTTTATCGGGGGTATTCGTGGAACAAAAGAGCTTGAAAATCTCGTTAACTCAGGGAAAGCAGCAGTTGCTTTTTCATTGTATCCTGTTTCAATTAATGACCTGATGAGAATTTCTGATGCTGGAGAAATTATGCCGCCTAAATCAACCTGGTTTGAACCCAAATTGAGAGATGGTTTATTAATTCATTTAATTTAATTGGTAACAAAATAAACTTTGTTCTTGTTCAGAACTAAAAAGGGAAATGTGTTATGGAAAAAAGAGTATATAATTTCAGTGCAGGACCTGCTATTCTGCCTGAAGAAGTATTATTAGAAGCACAGAAAGATTTATTTTCTCTTCCGGGAGTGGGAATGTCTGTGCTGGAGATAAGTCACCGCTCAAAAACTTTTGAGAAGATTTTTGCTGATGCTGTAAGCGGCTTGAGGGCACTTTTAAATATCAGCGATAATTATGATATTTTATTTTTACAGGGTGGAGCAAGTCTTCAATTTTCAATGGTGCCTTTAAATATAATGCCACCTAAAAATAAAGCTGATTATATTCTTACTGGAAGTTGGTCGAAGAAAGCTATCAAGGAAGCAAAAAGAGTAGGCGTTGCTAACATTGCAGCAAGCACGGAAGATGAAAAGTTTAAAAGAATTCCAAAACAGGAAGAATTAAAGCTTGATCCCGATGCTTCTTATGTCCATTTTACTTCAAACAATACAATTTTTGGAACTGAATGGCATACAGAACCAATTGTTGGAAATGTTCCTCTGGTTTGTGATGCTTCATCGGATATTCTTCATAAAAAAATTGATGTGAATAAATACGGGCTAATTTATGCCGGCGCTCAGAAAAATATGGGACCAAGTGGTGTTACTGTTGTAATTATCAGAAAGGATTTGGTCGAACGCTGCCAGGATTCTCTTCACACAATGTTAAATTACAAAACACATACAGAAAAAGGCTCACTTTATAATACTCCTTCTGTATTTGGTGTTTATATTATTTCATTGATTACAAAGTGGCTCAATAATATGGGAGGCCTTGATGCAATGTATAAAATCAATAAAGAGAAGGCAGGATTACTTTATGATTGCATAGACTCGAGTAACGATTATTATAAAGGCCATGCTGAAAAAGACAGCCGTTCCTTAATGAACGTTACCTTCAACCTGGCAAGTGAAGAATTAGAAAAAAAATTTGTTGCTGAGAGTACAGCCGCTGGCTTCAATGGATTGAAAGGTCACCGTTCAGTCGGAGGTATTCGTGCATCGATTTATAATGCTTTTCCTAAGAAAGGCGTTGAAGATCTTGTAAACTTTATGGATGATTTCAGGAAGAAAAATTCATAATAAATTTTAAGGGGCGCTCTTCAGGGCGACTTTTTTACGATCGGAAATTAATATGAAAAATGTTTTTTTTATTTTGTCGATTGCTGGTCTTGTTTTTACCACCGGGTGTTCTAAAAAGGAAGAAGTTAAACTAATTACATCCGGTAAGAATGCTTTTGCTATAGATATGGGACAGGGTTGGGAAGTTCAGGCTCTTACAGAGTTGCATGGTTTTGGACAGAATGAAAAAGAAGGTAAATATATCGCTTCTGTTTTTTATAGTGTTGACGTGATAACCACTAATGGGAAAGCACTAAAGTCACTTTTTACCAAACAGGTTGATAAAAAAGAATCTGAAAAGATAAATGGTATTAACTTGGAAGCTGAATTTAATATTGATGGAAGTTATCCGCCAGGTAGTTATAGAGTGGTATTTAATATTAAAGATTTACTCTCGCATAAAACTCTTCAAGATACAACAATCTTGAAATTAGAGAAGTAAATTCATTCGCTGAAGTATTCTTCCGGAATTAGTTTCCTTCCGGCAAAGCCAGCCTCAATTTCGTGATAAAAAATTATATTTTCCTCATCGCTTTTCCAGCAAAGGAAAACTTCTTTGTCTTCAATAATTGCAGGAAAGTCTACAAGACCTATTATAAAATTCCAGTCTTTATAATAGCAACCGATTTCTTCAAGCTCCTGCATAAAATTATTCACCTCCTCTACCATCCTTTTTACCGCTGGATTTTCCTCAATTTTTCCATTCAAGTCATCTGCAATAAGCCGAATTTCATTTGTTGCATTTAGGATATCCTTTACTATTTTTTTTACAAGCGGAAGTGTTTTCCTGGCTTCTATGGGGGTAAAATATTTTGTCTCGGTCATCATATATATTGGAATGGATTTTCAGTTCAATATGAATAAATAATGCTATATAATGTGAATCTCAAATAAATAAATGGCATCTAATAGTACTGTAATAAATGATTTAATTCAGATTTATTCAACATAATAATTATATTTATTCAGCGCTTACGGTGGCAAGTACTTGTAAATAAAGGAGATACGAATGGCACATAAATTTTTCGAGGATAAGATTCCTCATAATGGCTATACTTACGATGAATATTGTCAAATGACACAGAATCAGATTGAAAATACAAATCCGGGGAACTTAAGCAAAAAGGAAACTGAGCGTTTAAAAATCATAAAGCTTAATCAACATAGAAGCTGCAGGATTGAAAAAAGTTATGAAGTAGCTGATGGGGTGAAAGAAGAGATTAATAAAATTGATGAACCACTGGTCTGGATGGTAATTACTGAAAATTGGTGCGGGGACTCCGCTCAATGTCTGCCATATATTGCCGGCATTGCATCACTTAATAATAATCTAGATTTTAGAATCATACTCAGGGATTCTCATCCGGAAATTATTGACTTTTATCTTACAAATGGAACCAGAAGCATACCAAAGCTGGTTGTATTTGATGCGGAAGGGAATGAGAAATTTAGTTGGGGCCCAAGGCCGAAGGAAGCACAGAAATTATTTAATCAATGGAGAGCCGAAGGGACTAATAAACCTGAGCTTTATGAAAAGCTTCATTTGTGGTATGCAAAAGACAAAGGGAAAAACATTGAGAATGAAATTCTTCAATTAGTTAAAAGTGTTAATATGGAAGTTTTTTGAAATTAGAAACTCTTTCTATTCAGGTTGCGAAAATAGTTAGTTAAAATACCAAAACTGTAATACCTCATGATTTATCATGAGCACCAGTTAGAATTCTACTTAAAAAATGGAACGATCAATTGAGCTAATTCATAGGTGCAAAAAGCAAAAATTCCTGACAAGGGAATAGTTAAAACCCACGCCCACAAAATATTTCTAGCAACTCCCCATCTTACAGCTGAAAAACTTTTCATTGTTCCAACTCCAATAATTGATCCGGTAATTGTATGTGTTGTGCTTACAGGTATTCCGAATATTGATGCAATTGAAATGGTAATTCCTGCAGATGTTTCTGCACTGAACCCACCGAAGGGAGTCAATTTTGTAACTCGCATACCAAGAGTTTTAATTACCTTCCATCCGCCAATTGCTGTGCCTAGAGCAATGACAGTATAGCTCATAAAAATTACCCAGACAGGCACATGGAAAGTATTTCCGATTAACCCATTTGTAAATAGTACAACTGTAACTATACCAATTGTTTTTTGCGCATCGTTAGAACCGTGGCTTAGACTAAAAAGGGCCGAAGATATCAACTGTAATTTTCTAAAATATTTATCCACCTTTCCTGGTGATTTGTATCTAACTATCCAGGTAGTCAATACTGAAAAAAGCAAAGCTATAACAAACCCCATAATTGGCGCGAGAAAAATAAAAATTACTACCGTAGTAAAACCACTGGTAATAAGAGCAGCAAATCCGGCTTTAGCAATCCCTGCACCTCCGTATCCACCTATTATTGCATGTGAAATGCTAATAGGCATACCAAGATGAGTAGCTGTAGCCGAAAGTAAAATTGCACCAACAAGTCCAGAAAATATTACTGTATTGTTAACTATTGATACATCAACAATTCCTTTTCCTATTGTATTTGCGACACTAACTCCGAATATAAAAACGGCTGCAAAATTAAAAAAAGCAGCCCATACTACAGCTTGCATCGGGGTTAGAACTCTTGTGGAAACTACTGTTGCGATGGAATTTGCGGCATCGTTCATACCATTATAAAAATCGAATATCAATGCCATAGCGATGATTATGAGAGCAAAAGTCATATATTGTCAGGCGTTTTTTATGAATATTGATAATATAACATTTGCTGCGGATTGAGATTTGTCTGAAGCTTCTTCAAGCATACTAAGAATATCTTTTTTCCTAATTACATTAAGCGGGTCTTTTTCTTCCACAAATAATTCTTTCATTGCCTGGTGATAGACTTTGTCAGCTTCTGTTTCTAGTACAGCAACTGCTTTGCATTCATTTGTATGTTTAGTTTTTATATCGTTAATCGCAATTCCAAGTTCTTTAATTTGTTGAAGAACTATTGAAGCGATTTTATCGGCGTATTTAATTTTATGCGTTACATTAAAAATATCTATCCTGATGGACGCTGCCATCAGCATATCTCCAATATCGTCAAGCTTTTTTGCTAGAGTAAAAATATCTTCGCGGTCAAAAGGTGTTATAAAAGTTTTATTCAGTCTTTTTATTACCTTATTAGAAACTTCATCACATCTTCGTTCCAGTGGTTTGATTTTCAGCAAAAGGTCTTTGTCCGGTTTTGCGGAGGAAAAAAGCTGATGAGTAAGTGATGCCATCTCCTCGATGTGAGTTATCATTTCCTTAAAGTCTTCAAAATATTTTTCTTCTTTTGGGAGGAGTTTTTTTAGCATATTTCGCAGCCTCAATTAATTTTGATAATATTGAATACTAATATATTAAAAAGTCATCATATCATTAAACTTTTTTATAAATAAAATATACCGTAAGTAATATATGTCCGGTTTAAATAAATTTTTTTGCAAAAGTTGTTATGCCTTGTTAATTTCCTATTATTTAGTAGCCGTATAACAATCATTTCACTGGGTTTATTATGAAAAAAGAAAGAATACTTGCTTTTAGCGATGGAGTTTTGGCCATTATCATTACAATTATGGTTTTGGAACTGAAAATTCCTCACGGAGATAAGCTTAAAGATTTAAACCCGCTTTTACCTATAGTTATTAGTTACATTTTAAGTTTTGTTCATATCGGGATTTACTGGAACAATCATCATCATATGATGTACGCAGCCGATAAGGTTAACGGTACTATCCTTTGGGCAAATCTTCACTTGCTATTCTGGCTATCATTGCTTCCGTTTGTAACAGGATGGATGGGGGAGAATTATTTTACTGCAGTTCCAGTTGCGCTTTACGGAGTCGACCTCCTGATGTCATCGATTGCTTATTTTATTCTTTCCAGATCGCTCATAAAATATCACGGTAAAAAATCGACTCTGGCTATTGCAGTTGGAAATGATATTAAAGGTAAAATTTCTACAGTGCTATATGTTATTGCTATAATTCTTTCTTTTATAAATTCGTGGGTAAGTCTTGGAATTTATGCATTCGTTGCAGCAATCTGGATAATCCCTGATAAAAGAATTGAAAAAGTATTGGTTGAATAAAAGGACTCAGTCCGCAAAAAAGCGGACTGAGTATTAAATGAAAAGATTACTTAGAGCCCATAAAAGGATACTTCCAATCTTTCGGAGGATCGAAAGTCTCTTTTAATGTT
>CAZQQD010000010.1:0-52132 GCA_964595355.1 uncultured Ignavibacteriaceae bacterium
AATGTTCGGGTATATGAAAAATAATGCTCTGCTTATCAATACGTCAAGGCCTGATATTATAAATGAAGACGCACTGCTTGATGCAATTAAAGAAAAGAACATCAGAATAGCAGTTGATGTATTTAAAAATGAACCGGAAGGAAAAACAGGTGAAGTTAAATCTGTATTACAATCCAGCCCAAATGTTTACGTTACTCATCATATTGGCGCCTCAACTGAACAAGCTCAAAATGCTGTTGCAGATGAGACAATAAGAATAATTAAAGATTTTACAACAAGCGGAGTAATTGCTCACTGGGTAAACAGAGCTAAAATTACAGATGCAAAGTATCAGCTTGTTGTTAAACATTTTGATAAACCCGGGGTGCTTGCTGGCATACTCGATGTAATAAGAGAAGGAAATATTAATATTGAAGAAATTGAAAACATAATTTTTGAAGGTGGCACCGCTGCTTGCTGTACGATGAAACTAATGGGACCGGCTAATACAGAAATGCTGAAAAAAATGAATGACAATCCTAATATTTTAAGTATATCACACGTAGCAATTTAAGTTAAGAATCGGGGCTGGCTAGCTAAAATGCCAGCCCCTTTTATACAAATTTAACCTCAATAATTTCAGAAGTTATCTTGTGATAAAAGGCTAACCTCAAAAGCTGATCAATACCATCCCTGTCCTGTTCATCAAGCTTACAAATAAATGAAGATATATTCTCTTTAATTTTCTCTTTTGATTTTGCTGATAACTGATTTCCGAAACTTTCACTTTCGGCCTGATTATAAATCTTTAATTGAATATCCTTTATAGAACTGTGAAAATCTTCTAGAGTGCCCTGTTCTGTTGAAACAAGCACAAAATTGACATAGGGAAGTGAAAGCATTTCGATCATTTCTTCTGCAAAGCTTATACCTGTCATGAATTTATCATCATTAAAATTAATGTCGCCCACTGAAAGTATATTTATCTCATCTGAATTGCGGTTTTCTGTTAAAAGGTTTACTTGTACATCAACACCATATAATTCTTTCAAAATAAGCTTACCGCCTATTGCTTCATTTGAAGATACATCTCCGACAAGACTCAATTCTTTTATATCATTTCCATGCGTACAAAAATAAAAGTATGAATTACATAACGATTCTTCGAACGAAATACCAAAGGACTTAGAAACAAAAAGATCTTTATGTCTAATCAAATCCATAGTTGGGATTAATCCTATAGAATCTGAGTTCTTGAGAACTTCGCTGGTTATCAGAGAGGAGGGTAGAAAGTTGATTAGTGATGCTACATTTTCATTAACCGAACTATTAATTAGTTCTGTAAATATATTTTGAGGGAAAAATATCTTCATTCTAAAAATATTGATACAATTATTAATGCAAATAATTACTTTATTAAAGCTAATTAAAAAGTGTATTTAAATAAAATTAGTGAAGTGAGGAAGCGGGGCTAAAAAAAGTGCTTTACCAGCTGTTTGCCTATTGTTATTTATTTATTAACACATAGTTTACTGACGATTAGCCAGCCGATAAAGCACCATTGAGATACAGAGGACAATTATTTCGAATAAATTATTTTATCGATCGTATTCTCTGAAAGGAAGTATTTATCGGAAAGTTCCACAAATGCTTCCCAATTTTTTAATCCTTTTTCTCTTAATTCAAGGTAATCACTGCGAATCTGGGAATTTCTGCTGATTATCCTGTTGCTGTGTTTTGGTTGGTGTTGTACATTGTTTTGCAGGTTTTCCATAAGGCTACCTCCACTTATTATGTTAGGAAAATGACTTTTGCACTGTGTCATTTTAACCCATTCTATGGAATTGCGGTATCCTACAAATTGGGGGAATTTAATAATTTGGCTTAATGGATTGTATTATTTAACGCTAAAAAGCTATATCAGTCTTTCTTTAGTTGCTTTTTCTATGGCCTGAGCTTTGGAATTTACTTCAAGCTTTATATAAATATTTTTTATGTGAGACCTGACTGTTTCTTTATCTATAAATAATTCACCGGCTATCATTGTATAACTTTTACCTTTTGCTAAAAGCTGCAGCACCTCTGTTTCACGCGGGGATAGCGGCGACTTAGTATTTCTCTGGAAAGATTGCACAACCATTCTTGCAATGTTTGTGCTCATAGGCCCGCCGCCGTTATATGCCTCTTCGATTGAATCCATTAATTTTTCAGAAGAAATATTCTTGGTGAGATATCCGCAAGACCCTGCACAAAGGGCCTGAAACACTTTGGTATCATCATTATGAATTGTAACCGTGATTATATCTATGTCCTGTTTTATCTTTTTAATCCTGGCGATTCCTTCAATTCCCGAAATTCCCGGAAGTTCTATATCCATGAGTATTACGTCAGGTTCATCTTTTGATAGATTCTTTATTGCCGCTTCACAATTATCATAATCAGCAACGCATTCAAATTTTTCCGATGAGCTAAGCAACGATACAAAACTGCTTCGTATGAGATCGTCATCCTCAATAATCAACACTTTGATTGGATATTTATCAGACATAATATCTAACAATTAAATTATGTGAGGTATATTATATAGATTTGAAATGAGAATGTAAAATGGTGATATAAGAATGGCTGGTTCTTATTTGGCAGTTACTTTACCTTTGAATGATATCCGTGTCCCTTTCCCCGGTTCAGTATTTATTTGCAGGTGTCCATGTATCTTTTCGGCTCTCCTGATCATATTCTTGATGCCGTTTCCACCAGTGTTATGATCAATTTTAAATCCCGAACCATCATCTTCAAGTGTAATTTCAATTTCATCCCCGCTGATTTTTGATTCAAGAGAAACCTTTTTACTCCCTGAGTGTTTTAATGAATTATTCATCCCTTCTTTAAATATCAAAGTAAGATGTCTTTTCATATCAGTAGATAAAGAAGTTTTTTCAAGTTCAGTTGAGATGCCCTTGACAAGAAAATCTATATTAGTATCGGTAAAAATTTCATCACCAAAATCCTTAAGTCTTACAAGCAGTTCATACAGTGAATCGTTTTGGGGGTCAATCGCCCATATAAAATCTTTTGTCCCGTCATAAAGCTGTATAGAGTTTTCAGAAATTTTCCTTAGTAAAGGCAAAATATCAGAATAACTATTTCCTAATTTTCTTTTTACAATTTCTGTTAATAGCGAAATCCTTGTCAGCCGATGTCCGAGTTCATCGTGAAAATCTATCGCAGTTTGTTTACGCACTCTTTCACTTTCTTCGGCTCTAATCTTTTCAATCTCAAGAGCACGTCTGATCTTATGTTGGACCCAAAACAAGTGCATCAAGTAAATCGTTATTAGTCCGACAATAATAATCAGAGATGTGAACCACCAGGTTCTCCAAAAAGGTGGAAGGATTATAATCTCAATTGAAGCAGGCTTTTCATTCCAGATACCGTCGCTATTACTTCCTTTTACCAGAAAGGTATAGCTTCCCGGTGAAAGATCAGTATAGCTGGCTACATTATTATTTCCTGAATAGATCCAATCTTCATCAACACCGATAAGTTTATATTTATATACATTTTTTTCCGGGTTAGTATAATCTAATGAAGCATAGTTCAACTGAAGGAAATTATCATTAAATGTTAGCTGGAATTGATTATTCGAAGTGTTAAGTGATTGAAGATTACCAATATCTCTACCGGCCCTGGCTTTAGTAATATAAACAGGCGGGACATAACTATTCAATCTAATTTTGTTAGGAGCGAATTTTGTAAAGCCGCTGTTCCCGCCAAAGTAAAACATTCCATCCTTTCCAATAAAAGCTGATTGAGCATAAAATATATTTGTTCTTAAACCATCGTTAACATCAAAATTTTTAAAAGTATTTGTTATGGGATCAAACCTTGCAATTCCCTTGTTTGTGCTGATCCATAAATTGCCATAATCATCTTCAAGTATGCTCATTATTACACTATTAGGCAACCCATCCTTTTCAAAATAGCTATGGAAGGTATCGTCTTTTTTATCCATTTTATTCAATCCATTGCTGGTGCCTATCCAAAAGTTTCTTTTAGAATCTTCAAAAAGGTAGTAAACATAATTATTACTTAAACTTTTAGGATCTGAAAGGCTATGAGAATAACTCTTGAATTTGCCATTAGATTTATCCAGTTCTAATAATCCCCCCATAGTTCCGAGCCAAATATTTTTATCTTTGTCTTCATAAATCACCTGCACAATATTTTTCATATAACTTGTCAAATCAGTCATAGGATTAACAAAATGCTCATAAGAAAAATTTTTAAGATCGTAAGAATATATGCCCTTTTCATTTACACCAACCCAAAGCTTTTTGTCGGAAGAGACCAGAAGGTAGGTAATATTGCCATCAGCGATTTCTCTGATTTTGCTAATTCCTTTAGGTAAAGGTTTCTGGGATTCAGAGATTAAATCAAAAAATAAAATGCCCTGAGTGGTTCCAACCAATAAATTATTATTATCCTTAATTATCGATGAAATATAGAACCTGGCACCTTTTTTCTTCCCAGGCAAAGTAAGCGGAAATCGTTTAAAAGAGTCTGTCCTGGGATCATATCTTGTAAGGACGCTGCTGAAACCCGAAATCCAAACATAACCTTTATCATCCTGTGCAAAAAATGTAACAAGTGAAGTTCCTAGACTGTTTTTATTATCGGGTTCATATGTGTAGTTTACAAAATCTTTAGAGGTACTTATCAATTTGCTAACCCCGGCGCGATAAGCATCTATCCAGAGTACCCCAGATTTATCCATAAGCAGCGACGAAATAGTGTTACCGGCCAATGTATTTGGGGCGCCAAACTTATGGTGAAATATCTCAAGATCTTCAGCATTTCTATCCGTCATTCTAACAAGACCGTAACTCGTACCGACCCAGATATCTTTTGAGTTGCCTTTGCATATAGAAGATATATAAAACGAGTTAAGATAATTTTTTCTGTTAGAGCTAAACGAAGAGAATTTATTTGCGTGTTTATCAAATATGAAAAGGCCGGAAGTTGTTCCTACCCATAACGTATCCTTACTTTCTTCAAAAATACTGTGAATAATATTAATCTCTTTAATTTTATCGGGCCTTAATGTATTCCTGAATATCTCAAACGAATCAGAACCCGGTAAATATTTTGCTAACCCTGACTGAGTACCTACCCACATAATTCCCTGCTTATCTTTATATATTTTGGTAACCATATTAGAAGGCAAGGTTTTGTTGGCGTTTCCATTATTCCAATAATGAATAAATTTTTGAGCTTTTACATCGTACTTATCAATTCCTCCCCTTTGTGTTCCTACCCAAATGTTCCCCGAATCATCTTCATTAATAGCCCAAACAATATTATCGCACAACCCTTTTTCAGATGACTTGTCGTAAAGGAAGCGAGTGAATTTCCTGGTTGCAGGGTCAAACTTATTCAGCCCCCCTCCCCAGGTGCCTGCCCAGATATTTCCCCGGCTATCTTCAAATAATGAAATAATATCATCAAATGATATTGAGGTAGAATCCATCGGATCATTTCTATATGTAGTATAATTCTTCCCATCGTATTTCACCAGCCCATACATAGTGCCAAACCAGATATAGCCCCTGCTATCCTGTAGTATCGCATATGTCAGATTTAAGGAGACACCATTTTGAAGTGAAAGCGTTTCAAAACGGACAGAATTATTTTGAGGAATAATTCTGATACTTAGTAACAGACAAAAGAGAAAAATGAGAAATAGTTTTAATTGAATCTTTTTTTGATATAGCTGCAATATAACCCCGAAATTAAACCTGATGAAGATAGTAAAAATTTTACCGCCTGGAAACAGATTTTTTAAATTATAAGCAAAACTACCTAACTAAAAATTGGCGATTTCACACTAAAAAATAAAAAAGGCGTGGGTTACACGCCTCTTAAAAGGAATCTTACAAATATCTTTTTAGGATTCTTTGGAACGGATGCGGGCAGCCTTACCTGAAAGATTCCTGAGGTAATAAAGTTTAGCTCTCCTTACATTACCTTCTTTCAGGACTTCAATTTTTGCAATTTTAGGAGAGTTGATTGGAAATATTCTTTCAACTCCAACGCCGCTGGAAATTTTTCTAACAGTAAATGTCTTGTTAGAACCTTCTCCACGAACGCTTATAACATCCCCCTCAAAAGTCTGAAGTCTTTCTTTATCTCCCTCAACTACTCTTACATGTACACGCACGTGATCACCTGCGTTAAATTTAGCAAAATCAGTACGCACCTGTTCTGGCAATATTTTGTTTATGTTAACCATTGTATTCTCCACTAATTATTAAAATTTCTCCATCGTTCAGTCAACAACTTTGACTGTTCTTCTTTCCATTTTCTAATTTCCTTTTCATTCCCTGACAAAAGCACTTCCGGAACTTTTAATCCCCTAAATTCAGCCGGTCTTGTATAACAAGGAGCTTCAACTCTTTCTCCATCCTGAAATGAATCATCAAGAGCTGATTCGCTATCATTTAATACGCCGGGAATTAATCTTACAACTGCATCGATTATTATCAACGCCGGTAATTCACCGCCGGTAAGAACAAAATTTCCAATCGATATTTCATCGGATACAAATTTTTCTCTTACCCTGTCGTCAATCTCCTTATAATGACCAGCTACAATTAAAATATTTTCTGCAAGAGATAATTTATTAGCAATTTTCTGATCAAATATTTTACCCTTAGGGGTAGTAAAAATTATGTGGTCATATTTTACTTGATTTTGTAATTCTTCAATACATCCAAAGAACGGTTCCGGCTTTAGTACCATTCCAGGTCCACCGCCGAAAGGTTTATCATCAATTTGTTTGTGCTTATTATTCGCATAATCACGAAGGTTATGCAAATTGATCGATACTTTCTTCTTATCCTGTGCTCTTTTAATAATGCTGGAATTGAGCGGACTTAAAAGGAGATCCGGAACAGCAGAAATAATATCAATTCTCATCATCTTCATAAATTTCATCTCCCGGCTTAATGACCAGAATTTTTTTCTCCCGGTCAAAACTTTCTATATAATCCTTAACAGCCGGAATTAGTATCTCTTCACCCAGCATGTCCTCAATTATATAAACATCATTAGCGGGGAATCTAAGAACATCTTTTAGCGATCCGAATTCTTCGCCGTTTCTATAAACTTTACTCCCTAAAAGATCGTGTATAAAATATGATCCCTCCGGAAGCTTGACTACTTTTTCTTCACCAACAAAAATATCCTTCCCGATCAGTACCTGTGCATCTTTATCGTTATCAAAATTTTTAAACTTGAGAGCCACTTTCTTTTTTTGCTCTACGACTTTTTCTACAAAGAATTCTTTTTTATCGTCAAAAAAATCAATATAAACTTGATCAAGCTTATAAAATCTATCAGGAAAATCAGAATGAGAAATAATATTTACAAACCCATCCTTACCATGAATAGAAACAATCTTTGCAATTAGAAAAAAATCACTCACAATAACAGTAATTCAATTCCTCAATCCAGAATCTCCAGTATAGCTCTTTTCCCCTCTTTAGCAGCAATAGCTGTCAGAAGTGTTCTCATTGCCTGAGCTGTTTTGCCTTGTTTTCCTATAACCTTGCCAACATCATCAGACTGAACCTTAAGAGCAAGAACAATTTTGTTGTCTTCAGGCATTTTCTCCTCTACTACAACACCATCCGGAGTATCCACCAGGTGTTTTGCGATAAATTCAATGAATTCTTTCATAGAAAGAAGCCTCCTATATTAAGAAAAGGGCAGCATTGGAAATAAAGTACAGGAGAAAACAAAACTAAAAAAGATTACTCTTTTTCAGCAGTATTTTCCTCAGAAGCAGCACCCTTTACTTCTGCTGTACTATCATTACTAATTTCCTCTTTAACAACTTTCTCTTCCGAGACTACTTCTTCTTTCGCTGCAGCTTTTTTAGATTTCTTCTTTTTAGTTGCAGCAGTGTTTGCTTTAGCTTCCCGCATCTTTTCCCAATTTTCCAGCTCAGCACTCACCTTATCATCCGATAGTCCCCTACGTTTTAATTCTCTTTTAAGAATAATTCCTTTTTGACTTAATAAACTTTTTACAGTGTCTGTTGGTTGAGCTCCAACATTAAGCCAATACATCGCGCGCTCTTCATTTATATCAAGAGTGTGCGGATTAGTCAATGGATTATATAGTCCAATTGATTCGAGAAATTTTCCATCACGCGGAGCTCTTGAATCCGCAGCAACTACCTTATATATCGGTTGCTTTTTCTTTCCCATTCTTCTTAATCTTAACTTTACTGCCAAATTAAATAACCTCCAATAATAACTTTCTTAATTAATTAAAAATTTATCTGCCCATTGGCATTTCTACCTACCACCCATAGGCAGGTTTCCGAATGAGCCACCAAATCCTTTTTTATTAAACCGGCCCATCATTTTCTGCATTTCACCAAACTGTTTCAAAAGACGATTAACATCCTGAATAGATGTTCCACTACCTTTGGCAATCCTACTTCGACGACTTCCATTGAGGATTTTTGGTTTTGATCTTTCAACAATCGTCATCGAATTTATAATTGCTTCTACTTTCACAAGCGCTTTATCATCAATATTTGCGTTTTTAGCCTGAATTCCCAATCCCGGGATCATACCCAGCAGTGATGACAAAGAACCCATTTTCTTAATTGCTTTAATTTGCTTAAGAAAATCATCAAAATCAAATTTATTTCTGCGTAATTTCTCTTCGAGCTTTTTTGCCTCATTTTCATCAAAACTTTGCTGTGCTTTTTCAACAAAACTTACAATATCCCCTTTTCCTAGAATCCTTGAAGCAAGCCTATCAGGATGAAAAACCTCAAGATTATTCAGTTTTTCGCCATTACTAATAAATTTGATCGGTTTACCTACCACTGCCCTAATTGATAAAGCCGCACCTCCTCTTGAATCACCGTCTAATTTTGAAAGAACAATACCATCAAAATTTACCTTTTCACTAAACACTTTTGCCGAGTTTACTGCGTCTTGTCCTGTCATTGAGTCAACAACAAAGAGTATTTCACTGGGATTGACAAGCGATTTAATTTCCACAACTTCGCTCATCATTTCTTCATCAACATGAAGACGACCGGCCGTATCGATAATTACAGTATTGTAATTATTCTCTTTTGCAAACTTTAATGAATCCTCAGCAACCTTTTTAGCATCTTTTTTTTCACTAGAGTATACAGGAATGCTTATTTGTTTTCCAAGTATTTTCAATTGTTCAACAGCAGCCGGACGATAAACGTCAGCAGCTGTAAGCAATACCTTTCTTCCGTTTTGCTTTAACTTATTTGCAAGCTTCGCACTAAAAGTTGTTTTGCCAGAGCCCTGAAGTCCAACAATCAGAATTATCGTTAATCCTATGCCACTTAACTTTAAATCTCTTTGATCACTACCAAGTAAAGTTACAAGCTCATCGTGGATTATCTTGGTAATCAATTGTCCCGGAGTTATTGAATTAAGAACTTCGTGTCCAAGAGCTTTTGAGGAAACTTTTTCAATAAACTCTTTTACAACTTTATAATTTACATCAGCATCTAAAAGAACACGCCGAATCTCCCTTAATGAATCAGAAATGTTTTTTTCTGTTAATTTACCCTGACCACGAACTTTCTTTAAGGTCGTTTCAAGTTTAAGAGATAATTCTTCTAACATTAATTTCTATTTTCCCTGAAAACACAATTACAAAAATATTATTCAGACTTAAGTGCATTAGCACCTGATACAATTTCAAGTATTTCTTTAGTAATTGCAGCTTGCCTCTCTTTATTATATTTAATTCTTAAAGTACGGATCAATTCTTTTGCATTAGTTGTTGCGTTATCCATTGCTGTCATTTTTGCGCCTTGTTCCGATGCATTAGATTCCAATAAAATTCGCCAGATCTGAGCTTTTAAATGTTTTGGCAACAGATAATTAAAAATATATTTTTGATTTGGTTCATATATATAATCTTTGAACATTTTTTTGTTTTCTTCACTATTACTATTTATAGGTACAGGAAGGAATTGTTCAACAACTATCTTTTGGTTTATAATTGATTTAAATTCGTTATAAATAATGATTACCTTATCGTATTGTTTCTCAATATAACCCTTAATTACTTCATTATAAATATTCATTACAGAATTATATTCAAGAGTAGAAAATATCCCTATCCATTTTCCAATAACTCTATAATTTCTTTTATTGAAATACTCAAACCCTTTTTTTCCTATACAAAAAAGTTGAGCTCCAATATTTTCAGGACTTAACTCTTCATCTATATACTTAACAGCTTCCTTAATCAAATTTGTATTAAAAGCTCCGCAAAGTCCTCTATCAGCAGATACAACAACAACAGCAACATTTTCCACTTGTCCGGTAGTAATAAACTGATTTTCAGAAATCATGTCATCAGTAACCAAATCAGAAAGTAACACAGAAATTTGCCTAGCATAAGGTCTGGCATTTACAACATTATCCTGCGCTCGTCTTAATTTAGCAGCAGCAACCATTTTCATGGCGTTTGTTATCTGCTGAGTGTTCTGCACACCTTTTATCCTGTTTTTTATGTCACGTAAGTTAGCCATTAACTCAAAAATAATTACTTAAATACTGTCAAAAATTCATCTGCTACTTTTTTAATTTCTGTAACAGTGGAATCACTCAACTGTTTTTCTTTTTTTATAATATCAAAAATCTTATTGTTTTTTACTTCAAAAAATTCAAGTGCTTCTTTCTCGAATCTTTTAACTTCTGAAACAGCGATATTCTCAAGATAACCATTTGTTGCCAGATAAATACTCACAACCTGTCTCTCAACGGGAATAGGAGAATATTGCCCCTGTTTTAAAAGTTCTACAAGCCTTGCGCCTTTTGCAAGAGTTCTTTGTGTTGCTTTATCTAGATCAGAACCAAATTTTGCGAATGCTTCAAGTTCTCTATATTGAGCGAGGTCAAGCTTCAAACTTCCGGCAACTTTTTTCATTGCCTTTATTTGTGCATTACCTCCAACACGTGACACCGAGATACCAACGTTGATAGCAGGTCTTACCCCAGCATTAAACAGATTTGATTCAAGATATATCTGACCATCTGTAATTGAAATAACGTTAGTCGGAATGTATGCGGAAACGTCACCTTGTTGCGTTTCAATAATTGGCAGGGCAGTTAAACTTCCCCCTCCAAGATCTTCACTGAGCTTTGACGCTCTTTCCAATAACCTTGAATGTAGATAGAAAACGTCACCAGGATACGCTTCACGTCCTGGAGGTCTTCTAAGAAGTAAAGAAAGTTCACGGTAAGCCACAGCCTGTTTTGAAAGATCATCATAGACTACTAAGGAATGCTTACCATTATCACGGAAATATTCACCAAGCGTTGCACCAGCATAAGGAGCTATAAATTGAAGCGGGGTTGGTTCATTAGCAGTTGCAGCAATAACAGTTGTGTATTGCATTGCCCCTACTTCATTAAGTTTAGCAACAACCCGAGCAACTGTGGAACTTTTCTGGCCAACAGCTACGTAAATACAATAAACAGGTTTAATGCCCAATTCTTTAGCTTCTTCTGTATGAGTATATTTTTGATTGATAATTGCATCAACAGCAACGGCTGTTTTGCCAGTCTGCCTGTCACCAATTATCAATTCTCTCTGTCCACGTCCAATTGGTATCATAGCATCAATAGCTGCAATACCTGTTTGTAGAGGTTCCTTAACCGGCTGCCTCTGAATTACCCCCAAGGCTTTTCTTTCAATTGGTAAAAACTTTTCTGTATTTATTGCACCTTTACCGTCAACGGGAATTCCTAGTGGTGTGATCACTCTTCCAAGCATTGAATCACCCACAGGCATTGATGCCACTCTTTTAGTTCTTTTGACGGTATCTCCTTCTTTAATTTTTGCTGATTCGCCAAACAAAACACATCCCACACTATCTTCATCAAGATTAAGCACCATTCCAAATACATCGTTAGGAAACTCAACCAACTCGCTCATCATAACTTTGGATAACCCATAAACACGAGCAATACCGTCGCCGACCTGCAGAACGGTACCTACATCATAAATATCTGTTTCACTTTCATAGCCAGATAATTGTTTTCTTAGTATCGCGGATATTTCATCCGGTCTAACTTCCGCCATAATTTAACCCTTATTAAATTTTTAATTTAATGAAGCCCCCCCTTTCAGGAATCGCTTCCTTAAGATTTCCAATTGATTCTTTAATGATGCATCGTATACCGTATCGCCAACCTTAGCAACTATACCACCGATAACACCAGGTTCTATAGTAAAATTCAATCTTACTTTTTTATTTAATAGCTTTTCAAATTTCCCTTTCAGTTTTTCCTTTTGGTCTTTCGTCAATTCAGTCGCAGATTTTACATTTACATTTACCAGCCCATGCTTTTGATCTCGTAACTCGAGAAATTTTTTTACAATGCTTTCAAATAAATCTTCCCTATTCTTTTCAACAACGAATTTTATAAAATCCATTGTCTCTTTACATATTTTCTCTTTAAAAATTTCTTCAAGTATTGAAAATTTAATCTGTGCTTTAACAACCGGACTCAAGAGTGTTCTGCTTAGCTCTGCGCTCGATTTTATAGTTGAGTAAACCAACTCCATATCTTTAGCAACTGTGTCGAGATTTCCCTTATCAGAAGCTGAGCTTAATAACGAATTTGCATACCTGGTAGAAACTTTTGATTCATTCATGGTTAGTTCTTGGTAATTTCCCCAATAAATTTATCAGCAATTTTTTTCTGTGTTTCTTTATTGAGATTTGCGTTCATTATTTTCTCAGCTGCCTGTATTGCAAGTTCAGCAGCCTGTGTTTTCAATTCCTCAAAAGCAGCTTCTTTTTTTCTTTCAATTTCAGCAGTCGCGTCATCAATGATTTTTTTAGCCTGTTCTTTACCATCCTGTAGCAATTGTTCTTTTAACTTTTCAGCATAATCACGACTTTGGTTAATTATTTTTTTCGATTCCTCTTCGGCTTTCTGAAGATTAGCTTGATTTTCTTCCAGAACTTTTTGTGCTTCTTCATTTGCTTTTTCTGCTTTCTCCAGAGATTCTCTAATAACAGCTTCCCTGTTTTCAAGAGCATTAAGAATGGGCTTCCAAGCTACTTTTTTCAAAATAAAAAGAAGTACAATAAAAGTTACGACCACCCAAATCATTAATCCTGGATTAACTTCTATCAGATTTATTTTATCTTCAAGAAACCGGAAAACAATTTGTATATTAAAACTTAAAAGCATTATTAGTTTCCTAAAAAAATTTTAAGATTTAATTGCTAATAAGATACAAATAACAAGTGCGAAGAATGCAATACCTTCAATAAGAGCTGCAGCAATGATCATTGCAGTTCTAATTGGAGCAGCTGCTTCAGGCTGTCTTCCCATAGCTTCTAAAGCTGAACCAGCAAGCTTACCAATGCCGAGTCCAGCACCAATTACAGCAATTCCGGCACCTATACCAGCACCCAACCAAGATAAATCCATTTTTCTCCTCCTAAGTGTGTTTGATTTTGATTAATATATTTATTCTAAAGTAATTTTTAATGCTCAGGGTGCATTGCCATCCCAATAAACAATGCAGTAAGCATTGTAAAAATGTATGCTTGAATAAAAGCAATAAGTATTTCCAGTAATTCAATAAATAAAGTAAAACCTACTGCTATAGGTGAAACATAAATTGAACGCATAATAAATATTAAGCCAAGCAATGAAAAGATGACAATATGTCCTGCTATCATATTCGCAAAGAGACGAATGCAAAGTGCAAACGGTTTAGTAAACAAACCAAGGATTTCCAGTGGGATCATAATTATTATAATCCATCCGGGCATTCCTTTGGGTACCAAGCTTTTTAAATAAGGAATAAATCCTAGGTTTTTTATTCCCCCAAACTGAATAGCAATAAAAGAAATAAGAGCTAGACTTGCAGTAACTCCAATGTTTCCTGTAGGAACCACTAAATTTGGAGTAGGGATTAGTCCAAACATATTTACAAAAAGTATGAAGAAGAACAATGATAGCATATATGGCATAAAAACTTCATAACCTTTCCCTATTGAAGGTTTTACTACTTCATCTCTTACAAAAATTATCATTATTTCAAAAAGATTAGTTAAACCTTTGGGTATAAGTGATTTTCTATATTCCCTGGACAAGAAATAAAGTAAAACTACTAAAACCACAGCAACTACCCAGAGGTAAAAAACATCTTTGGTAATTGAAATATCTATCCCGAAAAGCTCTATTTTAGGGAGATATAACTTACCCAATGGGCCAAAATCGACATAATTTGCATCCATTACATGATGCAAAATCCATCCACTGCCTCCGCTTTCTTTGGCGGTTTTTACGCTATCTGTAACGACTTGTAAAGTATCTGGTGTATTTGCAAAAATCATCAGGTTATAAAGTTACTTATTCCTATAAATGACGTAAAACACTTCAATAACTAGATAAAAAATATAAAAAATAAAGACCAAAAATATAAAAGTATTCCCCTTTAATTCCAAGAATTTCAAGCAAATAAATACCGCAATTAGGGTTAGTAAGAGCCTAAAAATCATCCCACCTAGGAAAAAAATAAGGAATGTTTTCACTGGCTTTTTAAAGCCTAATTTTATGGATAATACCCCTAAAATAAAATTGAATGTTGTTATTAATCCCGCAAAAAGAAATGAATTGTATAGATCCGAATTTATTTCGTCTATCTTCAATAAATATGAAAAAACAGCAAAGATAAATATCAGGCCATAGCCCACACTGTTTTTGATAAACTTCATTTCCCGGATTTCAAAACAGTTTTGATGAAAGAATAGAGGGCAGCAAATATTCCAAGAAAAGAACACACAATTGTTAACCAGGGGTTTGTATTAAACTTATCATCGAGCCAGATACCAACAAAAACCATAACGCCTACAGTTACAGCCAATTGTAAACCTAAACCTAGGTAATTCCCGATATCCCTAAATTTTTGGTCTTGATTTGAACCATCATCATTTTGATTAAGTATTTTTTTTATCATACTGATGTTGGGTTTTATTTCCCCTTAAATGTGACTTCAGGTTTGACCCGAAATCATTTTGCTGTTTCCATCAAACTTCGCTCCAGGAGCTATCACTAATATTTTTGTAGATAGATCTCCCTGTAAAGTTGAATTAGATTCGAGAACAAGCTTTTCCTTTGAAACAACAGTCCCAAAGATTTTTCCTCCGAGCACTACATTATCAGCCGTTACATTTCCTTTTATTTCACCGTGATCACCAACTGTAATATTTCCATTAGCCGAAACATCCCCTTTTATAAAACCATCAACTCTGACATTACCGTCACTGGTTATCGATCCTTCAAGTTTTACCCCTATGCTTATTATCGTAATTTCGTCTTTTTCCGGAGTTATATTTTTATTCTTCACAAATTACTCCCAATTAATAATTTATTAATAATGTTTTAGGGTTAATTGGTTTACCATTTTTCCATATTTCAAAATGCAAATGTGGGCCAGTGGTTATTTCGCCAGTATTTCCACTAAGAGCAATCAGCTCACCCTCTGTAACAATATCACGGGCTTTTATCATTAAAGAAGAGCAATGCTTATAAACCGTCAGATATTCATCTGGAGAGTTTATTATTATCATATATCCATCCCTTACGGTATAATCTGCAAAAACAACATAACCACTACAGGCTGCATAAACGGGTGTTCCTGTTCTTACAACATAATCAATCCCGAAATGTCCCTTGTCCGGATCAAATCCCCTACTGATAAAACCATTCACAGGTTTGCTGAATAATGTGCCTTTAACTTGCGGGTCCTCTTTAACTAAAAATAGATCTCTGAAAACAGAGAATATATCTCCACCATTTTTAATTTTAGATTTAATATCTTTATTCAAAACATCTTTTGTCGAATCTGTTTTTGTTAAGGAATCTATTGCTGCAGAGTCACCTAAAAAAATTGCGTATCTTAATTTTTCGTTTGTAGACTTCATCTTTTCCACTTCCTTAGCTAAAAATAGCATTCTTTCATTAAGTGTTTTAACTTCGCGCATATCCTGTTTACTCAAAGGAACACCCGACACGTTCATTAAACTTCCTATAGGCGTAAAAGCTAACAACAGGTAACTAATAAAAAAGATAAAAATGCTGTAAGAAACCAGATAAAAGAGGATCTTCTGAATTGAAAGTTTACGAGATTTTGCCTTTATTCCTGACTGATCAGGAACAACTAAGAGAGAAACACTTTTAATTTTTTTAACTCTGTTAAACTTAGAACTTAATTTATCAAACACGGCAATTTCTATTTAAATTTCTTTAAGATATCTTCAAATTTAAACTTCCCCTCTCGTAACAAAACTGGTTTAGAATCATTCAAATCTATTAAAGTCGATGCCTCAATGTATAATTTTTTATTTGTATAAAAAATGGCATCTGTTAAGGATGAAAATTCTTCTTTAATCATACTTGGCTCAATTAAAGGCTCTTGCCCAGAGTAATTTACACTTGTAGATATAAGAGGCATATTTAGTTCCGAAAGTAATTTTAGACAAAACCGGTGGTTTGGTATCCTGAAGGAAGCAGTTTGAATTCCCAGAAGTTTTTTGGTGTTTGAGTTTAAAGGCAAAACAACAGACACAGGATTCGGCCAAATTGAAAGTAAAAAGTCTAGATGTCTTTCTGATTTAATTTCAACATATTTAAGTAAGTTTTCTATACTGTCAATTAATAAAATATGTCTCTTTCCAAGATCTCTACGTTTAATTTTATTAATTTTTTCTACAGCTTCGTGATTAAATGGGTTAGCTCCTATTCCATAAATTGTATCCGTAGGATAAATAAATACTGATCCTTCAAGATATAGTTTCTTTGCAAGTTTAATCGCATTATCAAATTCATTATCGATATTTATTATTTCACAATTTTTAGTTTCTGTCATTTAGCATTTCCTCAATCTTCGAAATTATGATCTCTGGCTTTAATTTATATGCGCATTCAAAAGTGCCGATCGGGCATTTTTTATGACCGTGTATTCCACAAGGTTTGCAGCTCAAATCATTATAGCTTATGTAGTCGCTTGAGGGATTATATGGATAGAATCCAAAATCCGGAATAGTTGAACAGTAAATTGTAAGAACCGGAATATCAGCACACATTCCCAAATGTGTGGGTGCACTGTCATTTGAGATTAACATTTCAGCACTACTCAAAAGTGAAACTGATTCAATTAATGAACATTTACCAGCAACAGATTTAACTCTTTCGTTCAGCTCAGCTTCAAGTTTCTCACATAGATCAGCGTCTTTCTCTCCACCAATAAGCAGAACAAAATATTTTTTGCTAACTAAATATTTAATAATGTCAAGATAACCTTCAGCAGGATATTCTTTTGTATTCCAAACACTCCCCGGCGCTACCACAACATATTTTGATTTAGCACTGTAATTTACAAATATTTTACTTAAAGGAATGGTTTCATTACCTGGAAAATTTACTTCAGGTTTAATCTTCCAGCTTTCTGAGTTATAAGAATATCCAATTAAATCAAGGTTCCTTTGAACTTCGTGTTTTGGTTGGTCATACTTTATAAGGTATTTATAAACAGTTCGTAAGCTGCTATTATTAAAACCAAAGGTAAGTTTTACTCCTGTAAATTTCACTAACAGCGATGTCCGAAAAGACCTGTGCGGCGAGTAAATTCTAGTATATTTTTCTGCTCTGAGCTTTAAAATTAATCTTAATAAAGAAATCAGGCTTTTATCTTTTCCTCTTTTATCATATACAATAACTTTATTGATATATTCAGAAGCTGAGAATATTTCTCTTGTAGATGGAATACATAGAACGTGAAGCTCAACATTATTAAAAATCTCTTTTAACTTCTGGACCATGGGGAGCGTTAAAATCACATCACCTATAAACGCCGTTTGGATAACTAGTATTTTATTCATTTATTAGTATTTCCATCTTTTATGCATCCATAACCATTGTTCAGGATATTGTTTAATCAATTTCTCAAGAGAATTCAAATATTTTTTAGAAATTTCCTCAACTTTGGAATCGTAATCTTCAGGAAGATCATTAACTGATAATTCAGTAAATTCAACTTTATAGGAATAATCCGGCTGTCTGACACTGATTGCAATAACGATGCTTACTCCTGTCTTTAAAGCAAACACAGCCGGTCCAGAATAAACTGCAGACATCATTCCCAAAAATTTAACTCTTATTCCTTCAACATTACCTCTCTGGTCTGCAGCCATAATAACAATTTGATTTTCATTTAAAGCTTTGAATATTTGTCTCACTGCAGTACCGAGAGGAATAACCACATTTGACCATTTTGTGCGAACCTTGTTCATAAATTCCGTTACATAAGGATTGCGTTGAACTTTAATCAACATGTTTAAAGGCACATCTAACTGAAGAGCAAGTGAGGACGCCAGATACTCCCAGTTTCCAAAATGTGCCGAAAGAATTATTGTCCCCTTTTTTTCTTTTATTTTTCTATCAATCAAGTCGAGATTAATACATTTTAGAGAGTTTATCATTTCTTCTTTACTAATATGGGGTATGTACAATGTTTCAATTAACGTTATCGAGAAACTTTTATAGGTTTCTATTGTAATTTTTCTAATTTTTTTTTCTGAATAATCTGGGAAAGCCATCCTGAGATTTTTTATGGCTACTTTTTTCCTAATTGGAATAATAAAATAAAAAACATACGCCAAGCCCTTAGCTAATCTTCGGGATAAATTCAATCCCAACAATTTTGTAAGATAACTTAACCCAAGAAAAAGTATATATTCCAGTCTATTTTGTAGATTCATCATTATTCACAACCAAAAATATCTTTAATTTTAATAGCTAAAGATAACCAAATTATTAGCTATTAAATTTGCAGTAAAGGTAAAAAATTTTATTATTTAAAATAAAAACAGCCTTAAATAATATTTAAGGCCGCATAAATAATACTCTGAGATGAATTCAGCTAGTTATCAGTCGTTGTAAGTTGCTGTAACCATGATTCATCTACTGCCTCGCCGCGCTTTGTTGAAGTAAGTAGTATATAATTTTTAAATCCGGTTAAATCTCCAAAAATAAATTCTACCCCTCCCTCAATGTTATGGTAATACCATATCTCATAAGGTTTTCTATTACTTTCATTTGGGTGTCTTTCAATTTCACTTGGTTTACCGTAAATAATATAAATCCTTCCCATATCACTTTCCCAGCCCTTTTTTGCAATATTCCTATACCTTTTGTTAGCTACTTTTATCCGATTCATATAATCTGTATAAGAATACCTTTTATCTCCATCTCTTTCGTTGGCTCTTCGGTTCCAGAACTTATATAAGAATTCTCTTTTACCTTCTACTGTATTAATGTTTTTGTACTCATCTTTTTCATCATTTGAAGCAATATATTCTGACTTTGCAAAAACATCATCACATTCTTCACTGGATAAAAATGCAAATTGACTGTGTAAAACATTTGTTGTATTTGAAGAAACATTATTAGCAGTGGTATCATTAATAGAGGGGTTATAAACGAAAAATTCTTTTCTTGAAACAACAGATACATTTTTCAAACTATCATTTAATGATAATAGGAGATAATATTTACCACTAATATATTTTGATACATTAATTACCCCCACTTCAACAGTTGCTGAAATCGGTTTCAATGAAGTTTTTGCATGTGAATAAATCCGTTTTCCTCTAGAATCATAAACTGAAGACTCAAATTTTACAGCTGATAGATCCGAAACTTTATCTAAGTTGTAAAGTTCTCCATAATAAAATAACACAGGAGAGTTTTCTCCGAAAATACCTGAAGGCATTGGAGTTACTTCCAAAGTACTTTTATAGAATATTGAGCTCTTATCTGCGCCAGCTTGCTTAATGTTGGACGCCAATTGCACACCACTAAGAGTCATATTTTCCGTTCCAAATGGTTTTTCACCAATAAGAAATTTAAACGATTTCTTAAGGTCCACATTATTAAAATCAGATCCCTCGGCATTACACGTATATTTGCCCTTAGGGACAACGAACCTTACTATGCCTACCAGATTGTTGGGCATTGAAACGGCAGATGTATCTTTAACGTAGTATGGAATTTTCCATTCTTTATTAACAACGTCCTCACCTGTTGAATCGTTTTTTAACTCTAATCGGAATAACCCTTCAACCAGAGACTTGTTGTTCATACTTACTACTTTCAACTGAGAGGATGGAAAAGAATAATAGAATTCTACATAGTTTGATGAAGAATCATATTTAAAGCTCGCATAATCTATGCTAAAATTAAAATTGCTTTGTGCGGAACTAAATACAAATGGCAAAAATGCAATTAATAAAACTATTTTTTTCATAACTATCCAAAAAATATTAAAAAATAATTGTTCTGAATTATTTAGCTGCTTAATTATTTGTGAATATAAAATATTGATTTTTAAAATTCCACAGTATTAAATATAGCATAACAAATTTTTCACATAATAAGTGACCTAAGCCCTTATAATAAATACAATAACAATATCTTCTACCCCTAAAATCTTATGTAAAGTATCTTTATCGATCAGGTTGTCAATATTGATTACTGAAGTTGCCTCTTCACATTTTTGATGGAGAGAGTTTGATATTAAAACTTCTTCATAAAATTTATAAGGGGAAAATTGGAAAGCAAGCAATATTAAAAAGCACTACCACTTTAAAGAAGTAATAGTAATATTTCTCGATAGAATTAGCTTGATTTTACATAACAGAATTCAACTTCTGAACAATTTGCCCTTTTGGAACTGCTCCAATAATAGTTTCTTTTACTTCTCCGTTCTTGAATACTAGTAACGTTGGTATGCTTCTTACGCCATATTTAATTGCTGTCTGCTGATTATTATCAACATCAAGTTTGCCCACTTTTATTTTGCCATTATATTCTGAAGCTATTTCTTCTACAATTGGTGCTATCGTTCGACACGGTCCGCACCATGTAGCCCAGAAATCAATCAAAACCGGCTTATCCGATTTTAATACTTCATTTTCAAAATTATCATCTGAAAAGGTCATTGGTTTCATAAATTTCCTGTTTTGAGTTTTGATTTAATAGTCTTCTGTTTGTTTTCCCTGTCCAACAAAATTTACAATGTCTTCTCCACCATCCGCGTGTATAATTCCACCGGACATCCATTCTCCTCCATTCATGCAAAGTAATGAAATTACTCTTGCAACATCCTGAGTAGTTGTTAACCTATTGCGAGGATTTTTCCTTCTAGCTACATCCATCATAGGAATGTTGCCTGGAATTTTTCTCAATGCAGGAGTATCCGTTACCCCTGCCATTATTGAATTTACTCCAACTTCAAGATAACCAAGTTCTTCAGCTAATTGACGAATGTGTGATTCAAGGGCTGCTTTTGCTGCAGAGACTGCACCATAAGTCGGAATTACTGTATGCCCACCGGAGCTGGTCATTGCAAAAATCCTAGCTTTCTTAGCAAGCAATCCATTCTTTACTACTTCTTGTGTCCAGTAAACCAATGAATGTGCCATAACGTCAAGGGTCATTTCCATTTGTGCTTTAGTTATAGATTGTTCACCGTCTTTGGAAATGAACGGTTTCAAACTTCCAAAAGCCAAAGAATGCATTAAAACTTTAACAACTGCTTTGCCGCTAAACTTTTGTTTTAATTCAGCAGTAATTTCCTCTCTCTTACTATCGTCAGCAGCATTAACATTATAGAACAAGTGTTTTGAACCGGACGAACTTATCTTCGCAGTAATTTCCTCTACATGAGGCATTGTTGCTTGCCTATCAAGGTGTATCCCTATAATATTAAATCCGTCTTCTGCTAATTTAATTGCCGTCGCTTCTCCAAAGCCTGAAGAAGCCCCTAAAATAAGAGCCCAATAATTTTTGTTATCATCGTTTCTCATAAAGCTAGTTGTTATAAGTTTATGTTGGTTTTAAAACTAGACTTAAATAATACAAAATAGATGTTTGTTATTCAACATTAATGAGATATATAATTTTCCACATTTGAAATAAGGTGAGATTTGAAATGATTATTTTTTTGTAAGAAATAGCGAATTTTCGCCAAATAGTTTATTTACCGAATCAATAAAGGCATCGGTTAATTGGACTTTAAAATCCTTAAGAAAGAAAAGTCTTTCTTTTGAACCGTTATTTGCGAGGTGTATATACAATGGAATTTTTCCCTTGTTTTGGGAAAGTATATTTCTCAACTCAATAAAATTTTCCGGAGTGTTTTTTTGCTTATCAACTTTTATCTGAACACTTTGTGCGAATTTTTCTCTTGCATTGGAAAGAGGCACAATTTCGTCAATGTGAATTTTTATTGCGTCTCCGCTGCTTTCAGGTTTTCCATTAATAAAAATACATTCCTCCTCTTTCAAAAATTGTCTGTATTTTTCATAAACTTTAGCAAACATTAAACATTCACAGGAACCATTAAAATCATCCAGAGTAAAAAACGCCATTGTTCTGCCAGATTTGTCAATCTTTGTTTTTAGAGCAGTAATTACACCACAAACTCTAACACTATCTACTTCCTCAAGTGTTTCTGTTTCACCAAATCGAATTGTTGTAAATGAATTATATTCTAATTCATATTTTCTGAGCGGATGCCCAGTAACATAAAAACCGATAACTTCCCGTTCTCTTGCTAGTTTTTCTTTCTGACTCCATAGAGGAACATTTGGCAATTCAGGTTCAGTTATTTTTACTTCTTCTGAATCTCCGAACAAACTATTCTCAGAATTTAATTTAGAATTTTGAGCTTTATGACCAAAGTCTAATGCTTCTTCAACAGCAGCAAACAATGTAGATCGACGATCATCAATTGAATCAAAGGCACCAGCTAGTACAAGCCCTTCAAGAGATCGTTTGTTTACTAGCCTTGTATCTACATTTACACAAAAGTCATAGATGCTTTTAAAATTCCTGTCCAGCTTTTCGCGCTTTTTTATAATTTCTTCAACTGCTGAAATGCCAACATTTTTAATCGCTGACATACCAAACCTGATCTTTCCGTTATCAACGTCAAAATATACAGAAGGGAAATTTACATCGGGAGGGAGAACTTCTATTTTTAGTTTACGACAATCTTCAAGAAAATTTCTAACTTTATCTGAATTTCCAAATTCATTTTTTAGGTTGGCAGCAAGAAACTCCGATGTGTAATGAGCTTTTAAAAATGCTGTTTGATATGCAACAAGACTATAAGCAACTGCGTGGCTTTTATTAAAGCCATAATTTGCAAACTTGTCAATCGCTTCAAAAATTTCGCCTGCAGCTTTCTTAGGAATATTATTTTTCACCGCACCTTCAATAAACTTTTCTCTTTGCTCTTTCATTGCCTTAAGATCTTTTTTCCCCATGGCACGTCGCAGAATATCTGCTTCTGCTAAACTCATTCCACCTGCCTTATTGGCTATTTGAATTACCTGCTCCTGATAAACTATAATTCCATAAGTCTCTTCAAGAATAGATTCAAGAATTGGATGAAGATAGGTAACTTCTTTATTGCCATATTTTCTATCGATGAAATCGTTAATAAATTCCATCGGGCCTGGTCTATAAAGAGCATTCATTGCGGCAAGATCATTAATACTTGAGGGCTTCAGTTTTTTCAAATATTCCCTCATCGGGCCAGATTCAAATTGAAATATGCCGGTGGTTTGTCCTTTTGAAAATAACTGGAATGTTTTTTCATCATCAAACGGAATATCATCAATATTAATTTCAACATTGTGATTTTTTTTAACCAAGTCTATCGTATCACGTATGATAGTCAAAGTTCTGAGACCGAGAAAATCCATTTTTAATAGTCCGAAATTCTCAATTTCTTTCATATTAAACTGAGTGACTATGTCGGTCTGAGAAACAGCATTTGCCAGAGGGACATAATCACTCACATCTCCTGGTGTAATCACAACTCCTGCGGCGTGTTTAGAGGCGTTTCTGTTCATTCCCTCCAAAACTTTTGCATACTTTATCAGGTTTTGAATATCAGGGTCTTTTGAATCCCTTACCCATTTTAGCTCAGGAACTGTTTTCAAAGCCTGATCAATTGTAAATACCTTACCAAATTTTGATGGAATAAACTTTGTGATTTTATTTACTGTGGGAATTGGAATTCTTAATACTCTTGCAACATCTCGTATAACTGCCTTTGAAGATAATCTATTAAAGGTAATTATCTGACTAACGCAATTATTTCCATACTTTTCCCGAACATATTCGATCACATCCCCCCGCTTATCATCTGCGAAATCAACATCAATGTCTGGCATTGATTTTCGTGCAGGATTAAGAAACCTTTCAAAAAGTAAATTATATCGGAGTGGATTTATATTTGTGATCCCAAGTGTATAGGCAACCAGACTACCTGCAACACTTCCTCTGCCTGGTCCCACCGGTATATCCATTTTTCTTGAGGAATTGATAAAATCCTGTACTATCAAAAAGTATCCTGAAAATCCCATTTCTTTAATTGTCTGAATTTCAAATTCAAATCTTTCACGGATTTCAGGTGTAATTTTATCAAATTTTTTGTGAAGTCCTTCATTTGCCAGAAGTTCAAAATAATCATCAGGAGTTTTTGCAGGCGAATCCTTAGGGATTGGAAATGCCGGGAAGTGATGTCCTTCGAAATCAAGATTAAGATTTACCTTTGATTCAATTTCAAGAGTATTTTCAATTGCTCCTTTATAATCTTTAAAGAGTTTTATCATCTCTTCCTGCGATTTAAAATAAACCTGATCAGTTCCATATCTAAGATTTCTGTAATCCTGACCAGTTTTATCGGCAAGAAGTAATAAAATATTATGTGCTATTGCGTGATCTGGTTCTATATAGTGGCAGTCATTAGTAGCAACAAGCTTTATTCCGAGTTCCTTTGAAAGCTTCGGCATTCCTTCAAGTATCGGTTTTTCAACATCCATATTGTGATCCTGAACTTCGAGATAGAAATCATCACCGAAAATTTCTTTATATGTTATTGCTGTTTCTTTTGCCTTTTGATAGTCACCATTTCGTAAATGAACTGAAACTACGCCTCCAGCGCAAGCAGATGAACAGATTATTCCTTCATTATATTTTTGTAAAAGCTCAAGATCTATTCTTGGTTTGTAATAAAATCCTTCTGTATGTCCAAGAGTAGATAATTTTGAAAGATTTTTGTAACCAGTTTTATTTTTTGCCAGAAGTATTAAATGATTGTAATGTTTAACTCTCCTTCTTCCATTTGAATTTTCTTTACCTTTATCAAATCTGCTTCCCTCAGAAACCACATAGGCTTCCATTCCAACAATTGGTTTTATTCCTTCTCTTTTGGCCTTTTTGTAAAATTCAGCTATACCGTACATTACACCGTGATCCGTTAAGGCAACTGCGTGCATATTATGCCGCTTTGCAGCCAAAACCAAATCCTCAACGGTACAAGCGCCGTCCTGAAGACTATAGTGTGTGTGATTGTGTAAATGAATAAAATCAGACATAATTTATAAGAAATTCAGAAGGAAAAATATGAAGATTTTTATGCGGCTATATTAATCAATAATTTTCAGAAAATACAGTTAGTAATTAATAAATTAATTTCGTACAACTAAAAATTTATTTTTTCCCCGTGTGACCAAAACCACCTTTCCCTCTTTTACTATCTTCAAGATTATCACTTTCGACCAAAGAAGCTCTGTAAACTTTGGAAACAACTAATTGAGCAATCCTTTCCCCGCGTGAAATTTTAAAATCTTCCTCACCAAAATTCATTAAAATTACCTTTACTTCCCCGCGGTAATCTGAATCGATTGTTCCGGGAGAATTTAAAATACCAATATTATGCTTAGCTGCAAGACCGCTCCTCGGCCTGACCTGTATTTCATAACCTCTGGGAATTTCAATTGAAAAATCTGTAGGAATAAGAATAATTTTTCCTGCAGGAACAGTTACATCTTCTTTTACAGCTGCTCTAACATCCATTCCTGAACTGCCTTCTGTTGCATATGAAGGTAAAGGAACTTCCTTAAAATCTTCAGACAGTCTTTTAATTTTTATCTCAATTGAATCAGTCATTAATTTTTACTTTTTGATGTTTAAAAGCCTGCTTTTAATAAAATTCATTTCGTCCTTATCAATTACAAAGAAAATCATCCAAACCGTAAATATTACCAGCATTATAATTTTATAAATGAACAATAAATACCCGCTGTATAAAAGTGAATAGTATAAAATGCCTATTAAAAGTATAAATGAAAATATTTTAGACATCTTTTTATACTCATAGTCGATTTTATAGATTTTTTGTGTCACAATATATAAACTCAGTGCCATTACAAAGTAAGCAGCCAATGTAGCAATCGCAGCCCCCATCATTCCTAAAACCGGAATAAGCGCAAAATTGACGCCAATATTTACAACTGCACCTAAACCTGTTATAAACGGGACATAAATACTTTTTTCTTTTATAAAAATTCCAGCGGTGAAAATCACATAAAGTCCATTAAATAAATAACCGAAAAGGATTACAGGAACAATATCTAACCCGCCCCAAAAGGTTTCAGCAATTATCGATCGTCCAAAAATATCCACCTTAACAATATCACTTATAAACAGTGATACAAGTATTAAAATAAAACTTGCAGTAATTGTAAAATAAGTTAAGACTTTAGAAAATAATTCTTTTGCATTTTTTTCTTCAGCATTTTGCAAAAAGAAAGGCTGCCACGCATATTGGAACATGCTGACAAACAGCATCATAAAAATACCCAACTTATAATTAGCAGAGTAAACACCCACTGTACCAAGATTAGTCAGATGACCTAAAATTGGCCTGTCAATACCCTGTACAAAAATAGATGCTAATCCGGCAGGTAAATAAGGAATTCCAAATTTTAAGAACTTCTTTAATAAATCAAGCCTGATTTTTATTTTGATATACTTTAATACATCAGGAAATAGCAAAAGAAAGGTAAACCCAGATGCTATTATATTGCTGATAAATACCGCTTCAATTCCCCATTTTAGTTTCAATATTAAATAAAGGTTTAGGATAACATTTACTAAAATGTTAAGTAGCTTAAAAGTGGCAAATTTTTTGGCATGTCGTTCGATTCTTAATTTAATAAAAGGAATTACGTTTAACGCATCTATAAATAAAATCGGAACTACAAGATAAATAAGATTGAGATGATCGAAAGGAATACCAAACGAGACAAATATTGCTCTTTTTAAGGTAATTATAAAAAGAACTAAAATTAACCCAACTCCAAAAACTGATAAGTAAGGAGTTGAAAAACTATCTTTGTCTATTTTCACTGAAGGAACAGCAGCATATTTTAAGTATGCAGCATCCATACCGTAAATAAAAATAACATTAAATATTGCAATGAAAATGTAAAGGTTAGAGACTATCCCATAATCAAAATCAGAAAAAACATGAGTGTAAAAAGGAACTAAAAGAAAATTCAGGAACCGCCCTACCATGGTGCTTACACCATAAATAGCGGTATCTTTGGAAAGTTCTTTTATTTTTTCAAACATTGATTAAGGATTTATTATCGAGGTTAAACTTAATAAAGTTTGGTGAGAAAATGATAAAATAATCAGAATTTCTAAAACTTCTATTCAAGGTATTTTTTTACAGCATCAATAAAAAATTTTGGTGGTCTCACTGGCTTCTTGGTTACCTTGTTAATAAATACATGTTCCGTGTATCCTTCAGTAACCAGTTCATCATTTTCTTTACGGAAAATCTTGTATTCCAGCTTCATTTTTAACTTTGGGATTTCTGTAAGAGAAGATTTAATAATAAGTATATCATCATAATAAGCTGCAGAGTTATACTTTAAGTGTGCTTCAACCAGAGGTAGCTGATACCCTTCTTTTTCAACAACCTTATATGACAATCCTGTACTTCTGAGCAACTCAGTTCTCCCAACTTCAAAAAATTCCAGGTATTTGCCATTATAAACAAATTGCATCTGATCTGTATCGGCATATCTGACTCTGATTTCAGTTTTATAGGTCAACATAATTCTTTTGGTAGGTTCGTAATTTAAAACAGATCAATTTTAAAAAATTTTCATTAATCTGTTATTCAATGTAAGTTCCCATTTTTCCGAATTTTTCAAGACGTTGTTCAATGAGTTTGTCAGGCTTTATTTTTTTAAGATTTGTAAGCTCTTCATTAAGAATTTCTTTTAACGTATCAGCAACCTTGTCAAGATCTTTATGAGCACCTCCCATAGGTTCTGGAATTATTCTGTCAATGAGTTTCTGTTCCAAAAGATCAGGAGCTGTTAATTTCAGTGCTTCGGCAGCCTGCTCTTTATAATCCCAGCTTCTCCATAAAATGCTTGAGCAAGACTCCGGACTAATAACAGAATACCAACAATTTTCAAGCATTAAAATTCTGTCGCCAACACCTATACCCAAAGCTCCACCGCTTGCACCTTCTCCAATTATCACAACAATTATAGGAACCCGTAGTCTACTCATCTCAAATAAATTTCTTGCAATGGCTTCAGCCTGTCCACGTTCTTCTGCCTCAAGGCCTGGATAAGCTCCTGGAGTATCGATCATTGTAATCACAGGCTTTTCAAACTTTTCCGCTAGTTTCATTAATCGCAATGCCTTTCTATAACCCTCAGGATTTGGCATTCCAAAATTTCTATAAAGATTTGATTTGGTATCTCTTCCTTTCTGTTGTCCTATTATCATAACTTTTTGATCATCAAGAGAAGCAAAGCCTCCCACAATAGCCTTATCATCCTTAAAAGCTCTATCACCGTGAAGTTCGACAAAATTATTTGTCATTGCATAGATATAGTCAAGTGTATAAGGGCGGTCTGGATGCCTTGCAAGCTGAACTCTTTGCCATCTCGTCAAACCTTTATAAACAGACTCTTTCAATTGTTTCACTTTATCTTCAATCCTTTTTATCTCGCTGTCGATATTTAAAGTGTCTGATAAGTTTTTCATTTCTTCAAGCTTTTCTTCAAGCTCATAAATTGGTTTTTCAAAATCTAATATAGTTTTCGCCATTTTTAATAATTATTTTCTGTTCCACATTTTTGTTAATGTTTTCCCAAGTATTTCTAAATCGTACCATGGACTCTGATTTCTCGCATAAAAAATATTTAGTTTATCAGAATCTTTGCCAGAAAAGTTTTCAATGTACCAAAGTCCTGTTAATCCTTTTTTACCAAGATAAATATTTGAATCAATTTTTAACTCTTGTGGACCAACAAAACTGATTTTTCCTGAAAAAATAGAAGGGGTTTTAAGAATAAATTCAGTAAAATCAGTTGGTGTTTTACCCAGCTGGAGTGCCAAATATATGAAAGGGTAGATCAAAAACAAAACCAAAAAGGCTATAAGGTAATCAAAAATCACTTTAACGAATTTAAATAAAGGCTTCGAAATATTATACTTAATCTCAATTACAGGTATATCATCCAGCATTGAAACAGAAGTTTTTCCAACAATAAAATCCAGATTTTTTCCTATCAATTTAAATTCCACATCTTCATTCTGGCAAGCAGAAACTACTGACATAATCTGGTTATATGAAATTTCATTGGATGAAAAAACCACTTCGTCAATTTTGTCATTTCGTATAACCTTAACAATATTATCTAATGTACCAACCACAGAAAAACTGTTGAATTTCGCACCGATATCTTTTTTAGAAAAACCGATCAGTCCGACAATATTATGAAATTCCGAACTTCTATTCTGCAGTTTCTCAGCAATTTGAATTGTCTGACCTTTTGTTCCAACTATTAATGTTTTTCTACTATCAGGATTTCCACCTTCAACACCTATCTTGAAAAATAATTTAACAATTATACGCCAGACAATAAAAAAGGAAAAGAGCATTAGGTAAGTTATTAACAAGACAGCCCTGCTATAGGCAAACTGTTTGAAAAAATAAGTAATTGAAGATAAAATAAAAAAACCGATCAGTACCGATAAAAATGTTCTCAAGACAGAAAGCGAATCTTTTCTATAAACACCGCTGAGAATTGAGATTGATATTTGCAAAACCATAGGTATTGTGAAAACTAAATATACACCTGTTTGTGGAAAGCCAGTCCAGGTTGAATAGGAAGAATAAATTTTTTCAGCAATAAACAGAGAAAGGTCAAAAATTATTATATCAATCAGCAAAGGTAGAATAATAAATTTTCTTTTACCAAGGAAAGCAAAAAACTTTCTGAAAATTATTGCCGTCCGCAAAATGAATTCAACAAGAAAGGAAGTTGAGAAATGTTTTTTTACAAAAAGATGCATAGCATCATAAAATAATTTTGTATCGTCTATATTACTTCGTTTTGTGCTTTCTCCCTTGTAATGAATAATCTGGGCGGAATGTACATAAAATACTTTGTATCCTTCTTTCTGAATTCTGTAGCAAAGATCCAGATCCTCCCCGTACATAAAAAAATCTTCGTCAAAACCTGTTGTCTTTTCATAAACCTCTCTTTTCATCATCATAAACGAGCCGGAAATTGCATCCACTTCATAAGTCTGATTTTCATCCAAATAAGTGAGATTATAGCGGGCAAATATTTTACTTTTGGGGAAAACTGAGCTAAGCCCTGTAACCTTACAAAATGAAGTCCATGGTCCGGGAAAGCTTCTTCTGCAGGCAAGTTGTAATGTGCCGTCGAGATTAAGAATTTTACAGCCGGCTATCCCAGCTTCAGGGGTATTTATAAGAAAGTGCATCATTTCGTGAAGGGTATCTTCAGCTAATAATGTATCAGGATTTAACAAAAGAAAATACTTACCCTGAGCAGTTTTCATCCCGATATTATTTGCTTTTCCAAAACCGAGATTTTCTTTATTTATTATCAGTTTAACTTTTGGAAATTTCTGCTGAAGTAACTCTATACTTCCGTCGTCAGAACCATTGTCAACAATTATTATTTCGTGTGAAATATTCCGAGTTGCTTTATCTATGGAATGAAGAAGGTTTTGTAAAAATTCTTTTACATTATAATTAACTATAATTATGGATAAATCCATTTGGGTTCAAAGTTATGAGTTGAATGTTTTATGAAAATCAGAGCAATCCAAGCATACTTCTGATTCTTAATTTCCAAACCATAAATATCGCCTCACGAACAATTTTTTTTGACATTTTCGATTGCCCGGCAGTACGATCAATAAAAATGATAGGGATTTCACCTATTGAGAATCCTTTTTTCCAGGCTTTAAAAGTCATTTCAATTTGAAAAGTGTAGCCATTAGATTTAATTTTATTCAGGTCTATTGATTCAAGAACCTTTCTTCTGAAACATTTAAAACCCCCCGTAGCATCAAATACAGGAAGGCCTGTGATTATTCTTGTATACTGATTAGCAAAAAAACTAAGCAGTAATCTTTTGATCGGCCAATTAACTACATTTACACCTTTAACATACCTGCTGCCGAGTACAAGATCGTAGCTTTTTATTGCTTTAAGGAAATTTTTAATTTCTTTTGGGGAATGTGAATAATCAGCATCCATCTCAAAAATGTATTCATACTTATTTTTCAGTGCATACTTAAATCCTTCAATATAAGCTGAACCCAACCCCAACTTACCTGCCCGACTGATTAATTTTACTCTCCTTTCAGACTTTGATAAATCAGCTACAAATTTTCCTGTCCCGTCCGGGGAATTATCATCAACCACTAAAATATCAAGATCCAGATTCTTATACCGTGTTAAAATTTCCGGAATAAGTTCTTTGATATTTTCCACTTCGTCGAAAGTCGGTATTATAACTAATGTTTTTTCAGCCATTCAAATAAATTTAAAATTTATGAATTTTAATTTAACTAATTAAAATTAATCGAAATGCCCTTTCCCAAAAATAACTACAAATATTGTCCTGAAAAGGATTTTAAAATCCATACTGACAGAAATATTTTCTATATAAAAAAGATCATAACGTAGTTTTGCTTTTACATCCTCTATTGATTCATCGTACTTATGTTTAACCTGTGCCCATCCTGTAATTCCCGGGCGAACTTTAAAACGTCGCTTATAATAGGGAATTTCTACAGCTAGCTTTTCAACAAAAAATGGACGTTCCGGGCGTGGGCCCACAAGACTCATCTCACCTTTAAGAACATTAAACATCTGTGGAATTTCGTCAAGTCTTAATTTCCTGATAATTTTTCCAACACGCGTAACTCTTGGATCATCTTTTTGCGACCATACCGGACCACTTTGCATTTCTGCATCCTTAAACATTGAACGGAATTTTACCATTTTAAAAATTTTATTATCAAGTCCACATCTTTCCTGTTTAAAGAATACCGTGCCGGGGCTGTCAAGTTTTATTGCTAAAGCGATTAAAAGATCCAGTGGAAATGTAACAACCAGAATAATAAAAGAAATGATGATATCTAAAAGACGTTTTAATTTCCTTTCCCATTCAGGCATCAATTGTGGCATCAGGTCTATAAGAGGCATACCGTATATCTGTGAAGTTCTAGCCTGGCCACTCAGAATTTCATAGAGGTTTGGAACAATCTTCAACCCAATATCTTTACCTGATACTGTACTTATTAATTCTATCAACAAATCGTCATCTTTCTTTTCAGGTGCAATAATTATTTCCCGAACATTTAGTTCTTCAATGAATGATAATATATTTACAGCTCCATCAATTACAGGAATACTCTTATACTGTTCACCCGAAACTTTTTTATCGGTATTGAAAAATGCTTTAACATCAAGACCCAATGCTTTATGCCTGGATATCTGCTCATAAACTTCAAAGGCATTTTTATTAAACCCAATTATTAAAGTGTTTTTTCTTCCTATTCCTTTAATAAGAAGATTTCGTTGAAAACTACGAAATAGAATTCTGCCGCTTCCGACAAAAAGTAAGAACATACCCCAATAAATAAATAATAAAATTCTTGACCCTGAGGTAACTCCATGCATAGAATCATCGATATATATTGCAAAAAACAAAATAAATATTCCGACAAAAGAAGCTTTGAATAGGGTGGCAATTTCATCAAAACGTGATGAAGCAAACCAGGTTCTATACATTCCCACGAATGTAAAAATCACTAGCCAGTAAAAATAGATAACAGTTAGCGGCGGAATAAACTCCGGCTGTATTCTGAAACCAAAAATGCCTGACTCAACCCTTAACAGGAAATATAAAATTCCCGCCAGATTTATTGTAAAGAAATCAGTGGCGAGGATTAATATTTTTTCAACTGATTTAGACATTAGTGCAATTACGCGCTTAATTTAAAATTGTATTTCTTATAGATATAAAAAATCCCTGCAAAATGTTTCAGGGAAATTGCAGTAAAAAAGTTTTTCTTTGTTATTCTCTGCTCTTGATGTAAAATATATGTATGGGGATAATAAATTACCTTCCAACCAGCTTTCCAACTTCTCAGGCAAAAGTCTATATCCTCCGGCCCATAAAATATATTATCATCGTACATACCTATTTCTTCTATAACACTTCTCCTAACGAATTGACAGGCACCTATTAGATAATCCACCTCTCTAATATCACTATGATCCCAATCTAGCATTGTATGATATCTTAAGGTTTTAGAATTTTTAACAACCTTAAAATTTTCCAACCTGCGGAAAATAAAAGCCATAATAGTAGGAAATCTTTTGCATGAATACTGAAGATTCAACTCACTATCAACGAGCTTACAACCGGATATACCACATTCTGGTTTACTTTCCATAAATTTATAAAGACTCAAAATTGAATTTTCTATCAATTCAACATCAGCATCCAGTATTAAAACATATTTACCTTTCGCCACCGAAATGCCTTGATTCCTGGCCGGAGCCACGCCACGGTTCTTTACGTTTTTGATTAAGGCCACCTTTGTAAATTCAGTTTTGATCATCTCTGAAGTACCGTCCATAGAATTATTGTCTATTACAATAATTTCAAACTTAACCCCAGAAGTAAACTTATATATTGATCTCAAACATTTTTGCAGCAAGTCTTTCATCTTCCATGAAATTATGACAATGCTTATATCAAACTCTTTATCCATTGTATAATATTATTATTTCATTACAATTAATTTCTAAATGAATTAAATAAATTCACTATTTCTTTAACTGTATATTCAATATTAAAATTTTTAGCTCTTTCTAATCCCTTATTTCTGATTTCTAAAGAATAGTTTTCATTTTTTAGTATTCTCATTATATCCGAAGCCATTGCCTGATAATCATCTGCACCATGTAAAATTCCACCAGAACCTATGATCTCTTTTAGAGAAGTATTATCTGAAGCAACCACCGGTAGACCACTCTGCATCGCTTCTAAAGGGGGGTAACCGAATCCCTCATAATAAGAGGGAAATATAAAGACATCAGCAGTATTATATAGCTTTTTAAGCAGATTATCATCTACGTTTGTAAGATTTAAAACATTTGTCCTTTTTCTTATTTCTCTAAGTATTTTATTTCCGCCGTGACCGATTTTGCCTACTAACACGATACCTATTTCTTTATCCCTATTATATAATTCATCTGCTACCTTCAGAATACCTTTTATATTCTTTCTGTTTTCAAGCATACCAACATATAAAACAACATGCTTATGTAGCCCAAATTTGTTTTTTATCTCACACTTTTCATCATCAGACAAGTTAAGTGGTACAAACTCTTTGCTGGCAGATTGAGGGATTACCTTAATTTTTCTTTCATCGATTTTATAATGTTGCAAAATATCTTTTTTAGAATATTCTGATACAGTTAGTATTACATCGCTAATCTTAACTGAAAAGTGTGCAAATAATTGAAGATATTTACGATAAATAAATGGAAGAAAATGCGGATCAGCTTTATATATAACGTCATGAACTACAGATACATACTTACAATTCCTTGTTTTTATAAGGGGAAGTACCTGGTTAACAGATAACAATATCCTGATATTGTTCTTTCTTAAATAATGTGGAAGAATAAAATTACTCCAAAACGGCGAAAACAATTTCTGAGGAAGAATACTTTTTGTAGTAGTAATATTTGTATAATAATTTCTATCAATATCAAGCGGACTATATGAAAATAAAAAGTATTTATTTTCTTTATCAATTTTCGGTATCTCTTCCAGCAGCAGCAGCAATGATCTACCAATGCCACTAATCTTTCTTTCCAATAACCTTGCATCAATTCCTATATTCATACTCAGTCTGTAATTTTTTCTACAAAAAAAAATTTTGTGCTAAAATCTATATTCTTAAAAAAAAATTCCGCCGATAATATTTAACTGTCTCTTTGGATAAATTTAGTAAACAAATAGATCGCAGCAATATTAAAGACAAAATGTAACCAACTTAGCATTGGAATGAAAAATGAAAAAAGTATAACGAAAGTAACAATACCGTAAAGAGAAATCGTCGCTATACTTGGACTTTCACGCATCTTATAATAAATACTCGATGAGGCTGCCCCGATTAATGTTGGTATTATAAAGGCCCCAACCAAACCAAAATCCCGGTAATAAGCAAAAAACATTGTGTACGTATTATAGTCACTGGTAATCAGAAAAGGAAAATCATTAATGTGAGAGTAATCCGCGAGCCAGTGCTTTAGGCCGGAAAGAGCAAGAATGAAATCAAAAGTATAATAGCCATAACTGAAATTACTAAGGTTATGTACTGCATGAGCAAAATTTTCAATATTCATAACAACATACATGTAAGGCTCAGTTAAAAAAGCCATGCTTTTACTAATCTTCATTTTACCCATAACATATAAATATGCAAGAAACAAATTGCCGGCGCGAATGGTAGATATACCATACATAATCAAAAGGAAAATAATGGCAATAACAAGAACATATTTTAATTTAAATTTCCTGGTTCCATAGTATAAAAAGATGGCCGATAAGACTATAAATATTATTAGATCAAACCTTTGTAATAAAAAGAAGTAAGTAATGTTGGATATCAAAACTATAATTGCCAGAATAAGTTTTCTTGTTATCTGACCTTTCACTTTCATATAATATATTACTACTAAATAAACTATCGTTGGAACTGCGTGAATCAAAAGTCCGACACCAAAAAGTCCCCATTTTGTTCTGGTTTCGCTCGGATGGGCAGTAAAAAAAGGAAGGTAACCCTCAACAAGATAAATGGTCACGTACGATACAATATATGCAATGAATAGTGCTATTATTAATTTGAAAAGTAATTGGCGATTTATTCTAAAATCAAGAACTTTATTCCTTATATCAGTAATCGATTGCTGAGGGTTATTAAACTTAATAACATATACAATAAACATTCCCAGTAAAACAGATAATAAAGAAACCAATACAACAAACCAGCTATAAAAATTCCAGTTTTGCTGCAAGCCACTTAATTTAAGACTGACTAACAATAATGAGAAACTCCACACTATTGCAAAAAGACGGGCAGGAGAAAATGCATCAGTATTTTTTTTGAATAAAGAAACAATCAATAATAGGAATATGGCTAAAAATATAAACGATTCCGTAGACATAAAGTTTCTAATTATTGATTTTTAAAAATAAAAAAAGAAAAAAACTTGAAATTTTCCAACAAAATTACTCTCTTCTCTTCTTTGTTGAAATAAAAATAATATGAGAATAATCCTAAAAATAGCAATAATGTAGGAACAGAAATAAAGATTGAAATTAATTTAATTTTCCAGAGTAGAAATACTAGCAAAAAAGAAACAATCAACATAATTGCAGTTTTAATATTAATCATCCATTGTAAAAATAACGGAGATGTTGCGGACACATAGCAAATTCCAACAAATACATTAGTCCCCAAAGATGCTAAGGCAGCGCCGTACACTCCGTATCTTGGAATCATAAAATAATTTATAGCCAAATTGAGAAAAGTTGCCACTAAAACAACAAACATTCTGACCTTTTGCCTGTCCGAAGTTGTAAGCATCAATGCAAAAGTTTCCAGATTAAACCTTACAAAAAGTGTTAAGGCAAATATTCTAAGCAGCGGGATTGCGGCTATAAATTTGCCAGTTCCATAAATCAAATGAATAATTTGGTCAGCGTATACATAAAGAATAATTGATATCGGTAATATTATAACAACCAATAGTTTATTCATCAACATTCCAATTCTTGCCCATTCCTTCTTATTCTCTAAATATAATCTCGATAAAGTCGGCATCAATGCATTAACAAGTATTTCCGGAATGACAAGAGGTATAGCTATTAATTTAAATACGGCCTGATATATACCAACATCGTAATCACCTTTCCAGAAAGCCAGCAATATTGTGTCAAGTTGAAAAAAGAGGTAACTAAATGTTAAATGAAATCCGTAAACAAAAACCTTGTTCTTAATAATTCTGATTTCTTTGAAGAAAAGTCGAAAAGATATGCCTTGTAAAACTTCACGCGAGTATTTAATTGCAACACCGAAACCGAACAATCGTGTTAATACAAAAACAATAGCAATAAAAATTAAATCTATCTTAAGAAAGATCAAGATTAATACAGTTACTAATAATAAAAAATTTATTGTTAGAGATACCTTTGTTTCATATTCAAGTCGTTCAAAACCTTTGTAAAGAGCATAAAGGAAATTGGTCAGAGTTGTAAATACCATGTAAAAACTAAAAACAATAATCAGAATACGGGCCTGAACACTAAAATTATTTATGAGGACAAATACCCACATTCCAACTAAAGCAAAAAATGTAAACACGAGTTTTAATGAGAAAAACTGGCGAAATATTTTTATAGCATTATTCCTGTTTCTGGAAATTTCATTAGTTAACAGGACATCAAATCCAAAATCACCAAACAAAATGAAGATAGAAGCAAGAGTTTGTGCAAAGGTAAATTGTCCAAACAATGATGGTCCATAAAACCTCGCAATGATCCAAAATACAATAACATTAGCGATTAGTCGCAATGAAATTGACAAAAAGGAGAAAAATGAATTTTTCCTTATTCTGTTTGAACCTGGCATTATCGAATCATTAAATTAACTTTTTACTTCAACAATTTTTTATAGGCCTTAATTAATTTATCATAGTGTTCATCGGGCGAAAAATTCTGCCGAGAGTATTCATAAGCATTTTTCGAAATCAGTTTATATTTATCAATATCCAACTCTGAACATTCAACTATTAAAGTCTTCAATTGACTAATATTTTTCGGTTTATACAGGAACCCGGTTTTTGCCGGTATTATTAATTCTGAAAGAGCCCCTATATTTGAACCAATAACAGGTTTCCCAAAAGAATATGCTTCAATTGTAACCATTGAATTGGTTTCAAAACATTCTGATGAAGCAATGACAAAAGATGAGCCTTTAATAATTTTTGCAAGATCAATTCCTGATTTATATCCCATAAGTTCTACATTATCAGGTTTTTCCCTTTTTATTTGATTTTCAAGCTCACCCTCTCCAACAATTAATAACTTAAACTGAGGCAAATCCTTAAATGCTTTTAACAAAGTGAATATACTTTTTTCCCTCACCAATCTTCCAAAGTAAAGGAAATATTCCCCTTTTGAACAACTAAAATCAAAATCGTTTATAAAGTTATATATCTGACTGCTTTTTGCTTCGATTTCCGGATACACTTCCAAAAATTTATTTTGTTGAAATTTACTTACAAAAATGAATAAATCAATTAATTTTTTATAAGAGAGGAACAAATCACGTAAATAACTTTCAAGTGTAATTGAGACATCTCTTTTAAAACCCAACAGAGAACATTGATTCAATATAGAATGAAAATAATTTCCAGTTTTACATTTTTCGCAAATCTCATTTTTGCCATTTATAAAGATATATGCAGGACATAATAGCCTGAAATCATGAATAGTCGCAACTATTGGAATCCCTTCTTCTTTTAATACGGGAAGAATTGAGAATGATAACCCTCCTATAATATTGTGAATGTGTGCAATGTCAGGTTCTTCAACTTTTAGTAGCTTCTTTAAATTTTTTTTCGATTCAAATGAAAAGAGCCTGTTATGCAATAGTTTTTTTGTATCTACAAAATATTTTTCATACGGAGATAATAAATTTTTTGAACTTCTTCGGCTGAATGGAACGACCTTATGCCCCTTACTTTCCAACAATTCAATTGTATTAAAAAAAACAGATTCTGACCCACCTGATTTTCTAAAATTATTACCTATTTGCAATATTTTCATTTAATATCAAAATGAGGATGTTAAAAATAGAAGACGATATCGAGATCATTTAGTGATTTTAGTAGGAGTGAACCAAATTATGTAACTAATTGATTTATTATTTTATCAAAATTATTTAAACTTTTCACCATTATGTAAGATATTCTTTATTTTCTACTGCCAATCCTAAGTTTAGACAAATCACTTCTTAATGATGAAATAATAAAAGAATATTTTTGTGGAAAATTCTTTTTAATTTTTTCAGAAAGCACTCTCAAAAATACTATGAAGTATCCCAGAATAGAAGAAGATACAAAAGCTATAAGTGCATATATTGTACCTTTAGGCTTGGCTTTTCTGTCTGGAGGAGTTGCTTTATCTAATACAAGTACCGATGGTGAATTTCTTACCTCTTCAACTTTCGCCTGTTCATACAAAGGTTGAACAAATTCCAGTATTTTATATTGGATTTCAAGATCGCGATAAATTTTCAAATACTTATTTGAAAGCTCCGGGGCTTGCTTAAAAGGAATCAGTAATTTTGTATTGTCATCAAAGGTACCCGCATTCTGAGAATCAATCTGCTTCCTTAGTTCTTCCATCTGAACTTTTGCTGCAGAAGTCAGCGGGTTATTTTCTCCAAACTGTCTCTTTAAAACATTAAATTCAATTTCTTTTTGAGCAAGTTCACCGTAAATTGTTGACATTGTTTTCACCGTTGCTTCAATTTGTTCCGGCACGGCAATTACACCGTACTTTATCTGGAACGCTTTCATAGCATCTTCAAGTCTATTAATATCCGTAACATTTTCTTTATACCTTTTTTCAATAAACTCTCTGTTTGCTCTTGCATTTGTAACACTCAAATTGGTATTGATTTCATTTAATTTTGTAACCATATAGTTTGCAACGTTGGCTGCTTTTTGAGGATCCTTGTCATAGAAATCAATTGTAAGGTTTCCTTCGTCCTGCACCTCCATATCCAAATTGGAGTTATACGCTTTTACCACTTTTTCATAATATGTATCTTCAAGGTCATATTCCTTTCTTAAATTAAACTTTGTTATAACATCATCGGTCATAGTAGAGCTTTTAAGGATTGCCAAATACCTATCAAACTCAGTATTACCAGATAACGCAGATGCTAATCCTTTAGTTGGTGAAAAGTTTTTCACTAATGATGAAAGTCCACTTAAAGCACTCAAACTTAAAAAGTCTGTTTTTTCTGCGGGAAGTACCGAAGCAGTAGCCTTATACCATTTGGGTGCGAGTAATGCATATAACAAAGCTCCTAAGGTAATGATAAAAATGAACCAGAATAAAAACCACCTATATTTTACCGTAATTGTTAAAAATTCTACAAAGGAATTTCCGGTAGTAATGCTATCTTGATCGCTGTTTTTTTTATGACCCTTATTTTCCTGGTCAAAAGAGCCCATATAAAATCCCGCAATTTATTATTGTTTGTTTTATCTCGTTAACTACTTAATATACTAAACTGAAACAAAATAAAAGGTTTTCCCAAAACCAATAGCAATTTACGTAACAAAAGAGATATAATCATTTATCTTAGCCTGTTTTCTCACTGTTGACTTTTCTGAAAAATTTCATATTTTAACAGTTAGCCAAAGGGGCTTTATTATTTGTTCTTCAAAAATATATCAAATTTTAGCTCTCAGGTTATTTTTTGCAAAAAATGCATTTATAATAACTAATTCTTTCTGTCTATTTTTTTGTTTTATTTGGGAACTATTTTCGGAGGTGAGAAGTCTATAAGTAAAATGATACTATTAGCAGGGCATTGTAAACACTAAAAAAAGGATGGTAAAATGAATACGATAAAAGCGAAAATTGACAACCCTTTAAATGATCTGATTAGCGATGATATATATGAGCTTTTAAGCTCACATGGTCTTATTGATGAGAAATCTGTAAGAGATTATCAGATAAGGAAAAAATTCAAACAACTGAGAGCAACTAAAGTTAGTGCCGGTGATGCTATAGATGTTATAAGGGAAGAATATCCATATCTCCAATTTGATACCATCAGAAAAATTGTTTATCAAATTAATAAATGATTGCTAAAGCTCTTGACAAAGCTATCCGATAAGTTTATATTAGTTTCGATCCTTTCAAAGGGTTCTCCCCTGCCCTTTGATATTAATGGGTCAAGCCCGGTGGTATCCCTATCACTGGGCTTTTTATTTATAATCTGGAGACTCTGATGCCGAAGAAACCAAAATCAAAAAAGAAACAATTACACTCTTCGAGAAAAACTCTTACCTCGCCGTTTAACATCTATTGGGGGAAAAATAACTATTATCTTCTCTTTACAGGTATAGGAATTATAATTATCGGTTTTTATTTAATGTCTATAGGTCCCTGGAATAGTTTTACATCTTTAGTCATTTCACCAATTGTTCTCATTATAGGTTATCTCCTATTTATTCCCGCTTCTATTTTTTATCGTAAGAAAAACGACACAGAAAACACTAAGGAAAGCAAAATTGCATCTGGCAAAAGTTAAGGGGAACGTAGTTTCCACTCAAAAGAATCAATATCTTAAAGGTCATAAACTTTTAATTGCACAAAAGATCGGACTTGACGGAAAATTTATTGGCAAGAACGATTTCATTGCGCTCGACTTGGTAAATTCAGGTATAAATGATACAGTGCTGGTTGTACAGGAAGGCGCAGCAGTTAAGCAGATACTTGGTCACAGAAAGGCACCAGTTCATACAATGATTGTTGCTGTTGTTGACAAAATAGAAGTTAATTGATTTTTCTTATACTATCACATTTTTATTCAATAATTACGTAGTTCGTTTTGACTAAACTCAGCCTTGAAGAATTAACTAACATTAATTTACTCCTTTCTATTGATAGAATTGGTCCGGGAAAGATAAAAAAGCTGTTATTAAAATTTGGTTCGCTTGAAAATATATTTTCAAAAAGCGAAACTGAGTTAATAAAAACAGACGGAATTAATAAACTGCTGGCTCAAAGAATCAAAAATACATTAAAGAACAAAGACAAAATAAAAACAGAAACAAAAAAAGAACTTGACAGAATAAATAATCTCAATATCAAATTAACTTCCCTTTGGGATAGTGATTATCCGGAATTATTAAAAAACATCTATGACCCGCCATTACTTCTTTATTACAAAGGTAATTTGTCAGAACTGGATAAATTCTCAATCGCAATTGTGGGAACAAGAAAACCTACAGAGTATGGGAAACTTCAGACGCAAAAAATCACATCCGATTTAGTTTCACAAAGCATTACTATAGTCAGTGGCCTGGCCCTTGGTATTGATTCAATTGCTCATTCAACAGCGCTAATATCAAACGGTAGAACTATTGCTGTGATTGGCTCGGGATTAAATAAAATTTACCCTGATGAAAATAAAAAACTATTCGAGGAAATTTCTGAAAAGGGAGTTGTATTTTCTGAATATAAACTGGACACTCTGCCTGATGCCGGAAATTTTCCACAGCGCAACAGGATTATTTCAGGATTATCATTAGGTAGCATTGTAATTGAATCCGGAATTCCCGGTGGAGCTTTGCTGACAGCACAATTTGCTCTAGATCAAAATCGTGAGGTTTTCGCTATACCAGGTAATTTGGGAATCAGGCAATCCGAGGGAACTAATGCTCTAATTCAAAGAAGCGCTGCAAAATTGATTAAAAATGCAGAGGATGTTTTAGTTGAACTGGAATTAAAACTTAAGCCTGTAATTGGGAAAAATATCCCAAAACCAAAACCTGACTTGAACTTATTTGAGGAAAAAATACTGAATGTATTGGAGAATGAGCAGGTACAAATAGATAAGATTGCATCTCTAACAAATTTAGAAACTTCCGACTGTCTTGTACATTTACTTTCCCTTGAATTTAAAGGAATTGTAAAGCAATTACCGGGGAAAGTGTTCGCTGCAATCTAATTTACAGGGTTTTAGTAGCATAAATATTAAAATACTAACATCGAGTTAGTATTTCTTGAAAGTCTTCCACAAACCTTTCAGCCAGTCTTTAATTCTTTTCTCCTGGCCGTTTTCTGTTGGGAAATAATATTGAGATTTCTCTAATTCTTTTGGAAAGTAATTTTCTTCCACAAAATGATTTTCAAAATCATGTGCGTATTTATATCCTTTATGATAGTTCAAGTCTTTCATCAGTTTTGTGGGCGCGTTACGCAGATGGAGAGGAACGGAGTAAAGAGGTTTATTACTGACATCGGAATAAGCTTTTTCAATTCCCATATATGAAGCATTGCTTTTCGGCGCTGACGCAAGATACGTCGCACACTGAGCTAAAATTATTCTTGCTTCAGGCATCCCAATCTTATCAACTGCACCAAAAGTCGCTTCAGCAAGAACAAGCGCATTCGGTGAAGCATTCCCAATATCTTCCGAAGCCAGCACAACCATTCTCCTCGCAATAAATAAGGGGTCTTCTCCCCCCTCAAGCATCCTTGCAAGCCAGTAAAGTGCTGCATCCGGATCACTGCCTCTCATGCTTTTTATGAAAGCTGAGATAACATTGTAATGTTCCTCACCTGCTTTATCATAAATTATGTTTTTCTTTTGAACAATGTTTTCAAGAATCTCTTTAGTAATCCTTATAGGTTCTGAATCAATCTCCTGAATTACTGCTGCTTCAAGCACACTTAAGAGTGTCCTTGCATCTCCTCCTGATAAATAAAAAAGAAAATCTTCATCAATTTCTTTTATTTCTAATTGAGAAAGCAACTCGTCTCTTTTTAATGATGAATCCAGAATTGCTTTCAAATCAGCTTTTGATAATTCTTCAAGAATATAAATTCTTGCACGAGATCTTAATGCTGGTATAACTTCAAAGGAAGGATTTTCAGTAGTAGCTCCAATTAATGTAATAATACCGGATTCTACAGAGTTTAGCAAAGCATCTTGCTGGGCTTTGTTGAATCGGTGAATTTCATCAATAAATAAAATTGTTCTTCTACCGTTATCTTTATTTTTACCGGCAATTTCTATAATCGAACGAATATCTTTAACACCTGAGGAAACTGCATTAAGCTGATAAAAATCAGAATCGGTATGTTCAGCAATTATCCGTGCAATAGTTGTTTTTCCAGTACCAGGCGCTCCCCACAAAATAAATGAACTAAGTGTGTCATTTTCTATCATTAATCGAATTGGCTTGCCTTCCCCAATCAGTGCTTGTTGCCCCTTGAATTCCTCAATTGTTTTTGGTCTTACTCTTTCTGCAAGGGGCGTTTGCGGTATTTTACTTTTGTTCATCTTATTTTTCAATTACTTCAATTGACTTTTCACCCGGTCTTTTCATTCCGTACTTTTCGCGTGCTATTTTTTCTATTTTTGCCGGAACCTTTCTTTGCAACGAGTCTATCTCCGCTTCCAGGCTTTTATTCTGATCCTGAAGTTTTTGAATTTGTTCATTCAAAGAATTAACTTCACTTTGTAATTTGCTGTATTTCAATACACCATTTTCATTAAAGAACAAAAAAACCACAGCTATAAGAAAAAGAGCAAAAAATATATAAACCCTTAATTTTCGATTTTTTAATGGTAACATCAGAGACTTAATTTAATTATTCGATCGATTAATTCTTCGAAAGAAATTCCAATAGCTTTTGCCATTTTGGGGACAAGACTTGTAGAAGTCATCCCCGGAAGTGTATTGGCCTCGATGCAATAAAATTTATTGTTTTTATCCAGCCTGTAATCAAGTCTGCCATAAACACCACATCCAAGTGCATTAAAAGCTTCAATCGATTCCTTCTGTAGTGCCTTCCCAACCTCATCTGGAATATCTGCAGGAACAAAATATTCGCTCATCCCTTTTGTGTATTTACATTCATAATCATATAATCTATGTTTAGGCTTTATTTCAAGAACCGGTAATACGTCTTTATCCAGAATTGTTACCGTCAATTCACGCCCTTCAATAAATTCCTCGATCATGGTTCGTTCTGAATATTTAAATGATAATTCTAATCCATCTTCAATTTCTGCAGAACTGTCGCACACAGTCAAACCAACTGTTGAGCCTTCATCATTCGGTTTTACAATACAAGGATAGCCAATTGATTCGTCAATTCTTTTTTTAATTTCGTCAAGTTCTATATTTTTCTTCTCAATCATAAACCACTTTGGCGTACTAATATTAAAATGCCTGAAAATAATTTTAGACATAGCTTTATCCATCACGACTGCGCTCGACACCACATTTGAACCTGAATATTTTACTCCCCTTACTTCAAGCAATGACTGAATCGTTCCGTCCTCTCCCCATTTACCGTGCAAAGCTAAAAAGGCAAGGTCTATATCATCAAACAGTGAAGAATTTACAGCTTCTAAATAGTTTCTTGTAGAAACAGTTAAAAAATCCTTATCGCTAAAAAAAGAGTCCGCTTCTTTAGGTTGATTTTTCCCATAAGCAGGATCGATCAATTTTGTTTCGTATCCAAGTGTTTTTAGAGCATTATAAATAGAAAAGCCGGAAGATTTTGAAACGGCTCGTTCAGATGATGAGCCACCAAGTAATAGTGCAATTTTAGGTTTGTTATTTGGCATTATCTATATTTTACCTTGCGTTTATTGTAAGACTAAAAAATATTTCTTTCATCCTGGGTTAAACCATATGTCCCTTTAGCTAGAGCTAGTAATTCTTGTATCTTTTCTTTCGGTATCTCTGTTTCTCCTCCTAGCATCCTGGAAATAAAAATCGTTTTAGCGATATGTTCAAGTTTTTCCATCTTGAAGTATGCATCTCTTAAACTTCTGCCCAGAGTAACAGCTCCGTGATTCTGAAAGAGAAAAGCCCATGAATGTTCAATATAAGGTTCAAGACTTTTAGCAAATTCATCTGTTGAAGGAGTTTCATATTTACATAGAGGTACTTTACCTAATGTTAAAATGACTTCAGGAAAAACATTTTTAACCAATCCTTCCCCAGCCGTTGCAAATGCAGTGGCATAAACAGGATGACAATGAACCACAGCATTTACTTCCGGTCTTTTAGAATATGCATAAAGATGGATTTTATATTCAGTTGAAATTTTTCCTTTCCCTTTCAGGATGTTTCCCCCTGCATCTATTTCCATTATATCATTCTCTGTAACATCGCCTTTGCAAACTGCTGATCTGGTAATCAGAACAGTATTTTGAGGAGTTATTACAGAAATGTTACCATCGAAAGCTGAAACAAAACCTTTCTCATAAACCTTGTGACAAATATCTACAAGCTTACTTATCTCTGACATTTATTCTCAAGCTCTTCCATTAATTTTAGATTTATATATCCATCATATCCGGTTATTAAAGGTTTTTCATTTTTTAGGAAAGAATTCTGAACTGACCTTAAAAGATAGACTACTTTATTCCCTCTTTTGCGAAATGCTTTTTTTGCTTCCCCTTCAAGGAGTATTGTTAATTTTGAAGATACATTTTTCTTCCCGATAAGGTTATCAATCGAAAGCGCTCCCTTATGACCTAATATCTCAATTCTGTTAAAACCTTTTTTGTTACTGAATGAAACACTAAAACTGCCGTACCCGGAATTCTTAAATTTTAAAATTGCAGAAGCAAAATCCTCCACATCACCTTTATAAACCACATTATCCATTACACCATTTATGGTTTCTATTTCACCCCCAAAAAACCTCATCAAGTCTATCACATGTGTACCAAGATCTCTCAGTGCACCACCGCCACTTAATTTAGGATCAAACCTGAAATTATTGCTTGGCGGAATGTCAATATTAAAATTCACATTGATCGAAGTAAACTTACCCAGCATCTGGGAATCAAGGATTTCTTTTGCCTTGGTTACAAGTGGATGAAATCTATATACATAATTTACAGCAAGTGAGACGTTACTTTTTTCACAGATTTTCATCATCTCTTCAGCCTGTGCAGAGGTCATTGTCAATGGTTTATCACAAAGTATATTTTTACCCGCCTCAGCAGCCTTGATTACTTGTTCATAATGATCTGCATTAACACTGCCAATGTACACAGCATTAATATCTGATTTTAGGAATTCTTCATAATTATTGAAATGATTAGAAACACCATTTTTGTCCGCAACTTGTTTAGCCCTTGCTGCTGTTCTACTATAAACAGAATTAATAGAGCTTTTTCGAAGAAATTCTAGTGCCGGGATAAAAGAGAATTCCGTAAATCTTCCACAACCCGCTGCTCCCCATTTAATTCTTTTCAATCTTGAACCTTTCTTCATATTCTACATAAATTACTACTTTTTCTGATCCATAAATATATATTTATGATACTATAAACTGTGTCTTTTAATTTTCAAAAAAAATTCAGGCAGTATGTTTAAATAGTTTAAGCCTGCTCATTAATTTTTTTACCGGAAGAGAATTCTGTAAAATGTAAAAATGAACACTGGGTACATCTTTATTAAAAAGTTCCTCTACCTGATTTACAGCCCATTCAACACCTACATCAAGTACTTTATCAGGCGGTGCAGAATAAACTTCATCTGCTAGAGCATCTGGAATACTGATATAGAAATTCTTAGGGACATTTACAAGATGTGATTTTGCAGTCAGTATTTTTATTCCAGGAATTATAGGAACATTTATTCCCTCTTTCCTGCATAGTTCAACATATTTAAAGTAAGCCTGATTATCATAAAACATTTGGGTTACAATGTAGTCAGCTCCTGCTAAAACTTTTTCTTTAGTAAATCTGATATCGACATTCAGATTAGGAGCTTCGAAATGTTTTTCAGGATAACCTCCGACACCTATACAAAAATTTGAAGGTTTGGCGTCCAGCAGATTTTCTTCAAGGTATTTACCATTGTTCATCGCAACTATTTGACTAACAAGTTGTGAGGTATACTTATTCACACTCTTTCCCTCAGGGATAGGCTTATCATATCCATTATCATCACCACGAACAGCAAGAACATTTTCAATACCGAGATAACTTAGTTCGATAAGAAAATCTTCTGTCTCTTCACGTGTAAATCCTTTTGTTAAAATATGAGGAATAGCATCAATATTGTATTTATTTTGAATCAGGGCACAGATTCCTAAAGTGCCCGGTCTTTTCCTTTTTACCTTCTTTTGAATTCCTTTGGTGGTTTCTTCGTAAATAACTTCTGCAGAATGACTTGTAATATCAATGAAAGGTGGCTTGTATTTCGAAATATCATCTATGACAGACAAAAGACTTTTTATATCACCACCCCTTTTGGGAGGGATTAATTCGAAACTGATTAACGGCTCGTTCGCTTTTTCTAAATGTTCTGTTACTTTCATTTTATTCCATAATATGATGCAAAGATTAAATTTAATACAATATTAGATAAACTTCACTGGAATTACTCGTTATCTGGTTTCCTGATTATTAATAAATCTTTATTTCCTGTAACGATGGTTTCTTCATCCGTTCTAACTTTAATAAAACCACCTCTAAGCCACATTTCACTCATGTCATTATAATGGCTGCTCATTACATTTCCTGATTCACCGGTTGTTAAAATCATATAAAATTCATCGGGCTTTGAAAAATCATAAATATATCTCATTGCGGGACCAAGGTTGTTCTGAAATTCACCGTGATGAAATCTGGGATATTTTTTGACACTTTCATAAAAAGGATACTCAGTATTAAAAATGGTGGTTCCATCTCCACCAATGTTAAAAGGTCCGATATTAATAAATTTATCCATTAAACTTGAAAAGCCACTGAAGGTATGTCTGAAGGTAACCTGATGCATATCTCCCCACTGCCATTCCGTTAGATCTCTTCCATATTTATCTTCAAGTTCTGTCAGAGCATCAGATAAACTTTTTCTAATAATATCATTTTCTGTTTCTCTCTGGGGAGTATTAATATTATCAAACCACGAACAATCAGGATTGCCTAAAACTTTTCTTAAACTTCTGTAAGGAATGTTAGCCACGAATACGAATTCATTATACAGATCTTTCCCCATTTCATCTTCATAAATATTTTTTAATAGATATTTTAAGAAGGTAGCATAAATAGCAGGAACCTGGCTATATTGGTCCATCTCATAATTCCAGTACTTAAACAATTCAAGTGAGATTCTTAAATTATTATCAACTACTTTTACATCTTGAAAAGCTGACAGAACATATTTAGTTATCTCTTTTGCATAGGGAGAAACAAAATCCATTTGGTAATTTTTGAAGTCTGCGACAGAGTGTTGTCCCTTCCCTGTAATTAACTGGTTGATCCTATCAATTCTTGAAGTTGGTTCCCAGAGATTAGTAATGTAGTATTTAAAATCTTTCAGAGTTTTGTTATTTGCTGAAGCAATAAAATCCTGAGATGGGTTAAACAAAGTTGGAATTTCATCCTGTTGAATATAACCCTTCCAGTCGTATTTGTCTGTTGTACCATCAAGAATAAAAGTAGAAGCAGCTGAACTTCTTACAGGCAGTTTAGAACCAAAGACATATCCTATGTTCCCATTCTTATCAGCATAAACAAAATTTTGACCAGGTACAGCAAAATCTTTTAATGACGACTTAAACTCATCCCAGTCAGTTGCATTATTCACTCCAAGAAGTGCAGTGAACTCATCGCTGAAATCATTACCCATCCATTTCATGCTAAGTGCAGGGATATGCGGATGTTTTGTATAAAGAAAAGAAAAAGGATGAATATCGGAAATGATCGGTCCATGATCTGTTGAATAAATTTTCATAGAAATCGGTTTTTCATTTTTTACAAAGATGGTATCTTCTATTAATTTTAATTTTCTCCATTCACCATTGTAAAAATATTTTGTTTTAGTTGAATCAAGCTTCTCAATATAAAAGTCGGCATCATCGTTCATAACATTTGTTACAGTCCAGGAAATATCAGGATTTTTTCCAATCACAACTCCGGGAACCCCGGGTAATGTAAAACCGGAAACGTTCCACTCACCTTCCTGTAAGACTGCAGCAAACCAAGTCCCTGGTGCTCTGTAGCCAAGGTGTGTATCATTCGCTATTATCGGTTTACCATTTACAGATTTTTTCCCATTTACAACCCAGTTGTTTGATCCAATGTGTGTTCCAGACCACCCCATAAATTCACGGAATAGTTTATCGGTTTCAACAAAATTGCCAGTAATCTTCGGATAACTCTCTATCTCAGGAGGAATTATAGTCGGCCCGTTTTCAGGATATTCAGGAAGAATCTCCTGTATTTTTTCAGATCCAAGTTTTTGAACAAGTTCTGTAAATGCAACATCGACCCACCAGCTTATATTCAATTCCCAACCCATCATTCTTATAATTTCCAGGCTGTTCAGTGGTTTCCAATCATCAGGTTGATAACCTAAAATATCAAATTCAATTGGGTACCTTCCCTTTTTGTTTTTAAGATAAAAATTCACGCCATTAGAATATGCTGTTAAAATTTTAAGCGAGGCTGGATTCATTTTTGAAAGAATATTTTTACAGGTAGTCTTGATTCCAACAGTACGAAACATTTTATCAAATGGAACTGTTTCACTTCCGAAGATTTCGCTCAGCCTTCCTTCAGCGGCCCGGCGCACAAGATCCATGGTGAATATCCTTTCCTGTGCATGGACAAATCCAAGTGCAAATGCTGCATCTACCTGATTAGAAGTAGATATATATGGAATTGCAAGACTATCCCGATAGATTTTAATTTCATTTGTAATTTTATCTGATTCTATTTCACCGGAATATTCAGGTAATGATGAGCGAAGCATTCTGTAAAAAATAAAACCAGCAGCAATCAGTAGTATCAGAACTGATGAAACTGTACCGATTAAAATTTTAGTCCAGCGAGGCATAAGTTTAAATTAATTGATTTTAATTTTTTTGTTTAACTTATTTTAAGAACCCGGTTTTAAAACCATTAATATTACTGCAATATATGGAGCAAGAGTAGCTATTGAACCCCAGATGTTCCATTGTTTTGAGAGCTTCTGATATTCATCCCAGTTGAATTTATTTTCATCACTGGCAAGCGCATGCATTTTTTTCTGTAACGGAACAACCTTTGCCATAAAAGCTATGGCTGAAATAATAATCATCACCAATCCCCACATTATCCAGGGAGTTTCTATTTCATATCCGGCTGTCATCTGTGCACCAAAGCCAAAAATTATCAGCAATGTTACCGACGGCATTGTAAAAAGCCTGTCTGCCCTGATAATATTTTTAATAGTTTCCGCTATTTTTGTTCTATCCTTTGTTCTGTCGGCGGCCGATTTCCAGAACGGAGCTAAAGTTATATTTCCCATAAAAATAATAGCTGCCACAACGTGCAATAACTTCCAGATTAGATACACCATTTTATCCTCACTAATTCATTTTTTTTAATAACGAAAATTTAATAAAATAATATTAAGGTATGTAAGGACAAATACAAGTATAATTTGAGCTGAAAAATGAGGAACAAACCTAAACCGGCATTAAAAACAAAGTACATTCATAACAATATAAACAGAGAAATAACAATAATAACAACTGATAACAACATTGGCAGCCATACAGGGCCTATCCAGGGAACGGGAATCAAAAAGTAAACATCCGTGGTTGATAAGGATTCGGGCCAGTCAAGAATTACTTTTAGAAAGACGTAGTAAAAAATATCCCAGACACCAAATAAAAGCAGAAAATATGCTATATAAGATTTAATAGAATTTCCGGCAATCAAAGAAAGTGTTACCAGCATTATTATAGTTGCTGCTTCTCTACCTAACTCAGTAAGAATTAATTTCTTTGAAAATGGCTTAAGTTCTTCTACAAGTCCAAACTTAATGAATGGAAATCCCACTTTCTCTTTGATATAAAATCCGTCCGGGTAATATAACTCACGCAGGTAAACTACCACGGCAGCTTCAAGGTAACCCATTGCTATTGCGAAGATTACAGACAATATTATTTCCATCACTAATACAC